>JAZNZC010000145.1:0-35249 GCA_045594745.1 Eubacteriales bacterium | reverse complement strand
ACCAAAGAATGATCTCCTCGGAAAAGCGCGAGAGATGCATCATAATGAGTGAGATCGCCGAGAGAAGCTCTACGCAAAAATCCCTGTCGGAAACGCCGTCAAGGCTGTTCTCGGTGATGCCGTCAAAGCCCAACTGACGGGCAACAAGCGCACGGTCGATGGGATAGGTCGTGCCCGCAAGGGCACAAGAGCCGAGCGGAGAATAATTCATCCGTTTGGCGGTATCGGCGAGTCTGCCAACGTCGCGGCGGAGCATCATCGCATACGCCAGAAGATGCTGTGCCATTGTGATAGGTTGTGCGCGTTGCAGATGCGTGTACCCCGGCATAATGGCATCCTGTGTTGCCTCTGCCTGCTCACAGACGGCGGCGATCAGATCAAGAAGAAGCTTTTGTATTTCTTTGATCTCGTCGCGCAGATACAAGCGGATATCAAGTGCTACTTGGTCGTTGCGGCTGCGGGACGTATGCAGTTTTTTGCCTACCTCGCCAATGCGCGAGGTCAGCTCGGCTTCAATGAACATATGAATGTCCTCGGCCTCGGGATCGATCACAAGCGCACCGCTCTCGATGTCCTCGAGAATGGTTCCAAGTCCGTCAATGATCGCTGCGCTCTCATTCTTTGAGATGATGCCGCAAGCCGCCAGCATAGTGGCGTGCTCCATAGAGCCCGTGATGTCCTGACGGTACATACGGGAATCGAAATGTATGGAAGAATTGAAATCGTCCGCCTCTTTTGAGAGTGCGCCTGCGGTTCTTCCCGCCCACATTTTTGCCATGTTTATTGTTTCCTTTGGTTTGTCTTTTTTGATTACTTGTTCTTATTCTTTGCCGCAACGGCTGCCTGAACCGAGATGGGAAGTCCCCACAGGTTGATAAAGCCCTTGCTGTCCTTTTGGTCGTAGACGTTGTCCTCGCCAAAGGTTGCGATCTCCTCGGAGTAGAGCGACCAATCGCTCCACGCACCCGCTTTGATCATATTGCCCTTGTAGAGCTTGATGCGAACCTTACCGGTGACGTGCTCCTGCGTTTTGGAGACGAATGCGGAGAGTGCTTCGCGCAGAGGTGTGTACCATTGACCGTTGTAGAGAAGCTCACCGAAGGTGATGGAAAGCTCCTGCTTTTTGTGCATTGTCATCTTATCGAGACAAAGAGTCTCGAGATAGTTGTGTGCGAAATAGAGGATGGCTCCGCCGGGAGTTTCGTAAACGCCACGGCACTTCATGCCAACAAGACGGTTTTCAACAATATCAAGAAGTCCAATACCGTTTGCGCCGCCGAGCTCGTTGAGCTTCAGGATAATTTCCTTTGCACTCATCTTTTCGTCGTTGAGAGCCACGGGCTTGCCTGCCTCAAAATCGAGCGTAAGATAAGTGGGTGTGTCGGGCGCTTGCATGGGAGAGACGCTCATTTCGAGGAATCCGGGCTTATCGTAGAGCGGCTCGTTGCCTGCATCCTCGAGGTCGAGTCCCTCGTGGGAGAGGTGCCACATATTCTTATCCTTGGAGTAGTTGGTCTCGCGGCTGATCTTGAGCGGTACGTTGTGCGCTTCGGCGTAATCAATTTCTTCCTCGCGGGATTTGATATCCCACTCACGCCAAGGAGCGATGATCTTCATTCCGGGAGCGAACGCCTTGATGGCGAGCTCAAAACGGACTTGGTCGTTGCCCTTGCCCGTGCAACCGTGACAGATGGCATCTGCGCCCTCTGCAATGGCGATCTCTGCAAGACGCTTGCCAATGATGGGGCGCGCCAGAGCCGTACCCATCAGATACTCCTCATATTTTGCACCCGCTTGAACAGAGGGGATGATCATTTCTTCGACGAACTCGTCGGTCAGATCCTCAATGTAGAGCTTGGATGCACCGGTCTTGATGGCCTTTTCCTCGAGGCCTTCCAATTCGTCGGCTTGACCGACGTTGCCGGAAACGGCAATGATTTCGGGATTGTTATAATTTTCTTTGAGCCACGGGATGATGATGGAAGTATCCAAACCGCCCGAATAGGCCAAAACGACTTTTTTTACAGATGTGTCTTTCATAACACGGTCCTCCTTGGTCACCCGAATGTGGGTGAATATTTCAATATCAGATGTGCATAATTATACAACATTCGTTTTGAATTGTCAAGCCCTTTTGCAAAAATATTTTCATTTTATGTACTTTTATAAAAATAACAGAATTTTTATACCTGTTTTGGTGAATAATTATTCATTTTGTGAATAAAGAAGTGCCAAAACGCGGCGACAAAAGATAAATAGCAGTCTTGCTTGGCCGCCCTTGGTTTGCGAGAAAAGCAAATTTTTAACCGTAGGGGCGTGCATTGCACGTCCGCGGTGATTTCGGGATTTTGGACGGACGACCGATGGTCGCCCCCTACAATGGGTTTTATGATACTCCGTAGGGCGGGGGCTTGCTCCCATATATGGGGCTTGCTCCCGCCGCCTAAAAAAATTTACCCAACAAGACGGCGGGAGACAAGCCCCCGCCCTACAAGAAATTTTAATATTTACCGTAGGGGCGATTCACAAATCGCCCGCCTTTATACGCGATAGCCGTTCTTTTTTCGGGATGCCCGTAAGGTCATCCCCTACAAGGTTTCTTATAACTCTACGCTCAACATTCTGCTCTTTTGTGCTTTGCAGTTATTTACAATCCAATAAAGACCGCCAGCATCAAAAATCCGATAGACAAAACCATCAGGAGCAGCTGGAACAAAATCGTTCTCTTGAACCACTGTGCAAAGCTGACGTCGGCAAGACCGAGTCCTACAAGCAAGGTGCCGCAGGTGGGATACAAAACGTTGGTGTATCCATCGGCAAACAGGTAGGTCAGGATGATGACTGTTTTGCTGATGCCCTCAATGGGCGCCAAGGTAAGCATCGGTATAATGAGAACCGCCTTTGCAGATGCGCTCGGAATGAAAAACTCAATAATGAGCACAAACGCATACAAAATAACAACCGCAAGATAGGGCGAGATGTTGGTTACGGAATTGTAGAAATAATAGAAGATGGTATGTAAGATGTTGCCCTCTTGCGCAATATGCGTGATTCCAAATGCGATCATAATGATGACGATCGAGGGGAGAACATCCTTAACTCCCTTAACAAAGCTCTTGCCGAGCTGCTTATACGTGCCAAGCAAAAGCTTGCCTATGATAACCGTTCCCACGATAAAGGCAACTGCCATAAACACCATTGCAAGAGATCTGAGTGCTTTGATCGATGTTGTGATAATAACCGACAAAAGCGCGATGGAAAACAGTGCCGTGATCATCTTTGCCTTGCGAACGTCGGCGGTGTGTTCCTCGGGGGAAACCATTACAAAACCGTCAACGTCAAATTTTTCGGTCGCTTTTTTCTCGTCGTTCTTAGCCAAATACACCAAAAAGAGTGCGGTAATGACATACATTACGCAAAAGATGATGCATCTGTACCACATACCGTCGGTAACGCTCACGCCCGCGGCAATGGAAGCTGTTCCAATGGTCAAGGGGTTGGTGATCGCCGTGGTAAAGCCTACGCCCGATGCGATCAAAACAAACGAAATTGCCGTAAAGCGCGACCAGTTGAGCGCCGTACAGAGCATTGCGAAAACAGGATACAGAATGAGCAGCTGCTCCTGAAGGCCAAATACGGCAGACAAGATCATAATAACGGCGGTGATGACCCAAATGGCAACAAAGCGCTTTGCGTGCAACTTTTCCATAATGACTCTGACAAGAGAGACAAGTCCGCCGCTCTCCTCAAGCACCTTAAACGTGCCGCCAAGAACCAACAAGAGCGCAATGATCATGATCATATTCGTGCTGTTGCTTCCAAAGAGCAGTGCCTCGAAGGGAGAGGTCAGCCAACGGAACACGGGCAGGCGAGAGGTGTTTTCCCCATCGGCAAGCTCTCGGTAAGAATCGATTACGATCTGCTTGTTGAGCGACTCGTCGGTGGTGTATTGATAAAACGGCTCGCCTATTTTGGATTCGTCGGTCGTATAAACGGTGTATCTTCCCGCAGGGATCACAAAGGTCAACACCCCAACAACAATTAAGACCGCTAACAAAATTGCAACAACGGTGATAAAACTCTTTAGTCCGAACTTTACTTTTACATCCATTTCCGTTGATCTACTCATAGATTTCTCCTTTTCTGTATTCATAAACATCCTCGCAAGCAGATCTCCAACGCTCGTCGTAGAGGTTGTGGATCTCCTCTGCCGCAAGCGTCCATTTAATCAATCCGCGGATGGTGTCGTCGGGGATAATCATAAAATAGTCGTTATTGTGGTAGAATTCCAAAAATCCTTTTGTGGAAAAAGTGAGTGAATAAATCGATTTTGCTTCAAAAAAGAAATTGACAGCCTTGCCGTCAAGCTCTCCCTCAAAGGCAAGTCCGCGATTTGTCAGTATCGCGCGACCGTCCGACAAAAGCTCTCTGTTTTTTGGGGGCTTTCTCAACTTATCAAGCTTGAGTGCGCAAAGCTCGCCACTCATTGTGAGCGCAAAATCATCGCTTTTAATTTCCTCGGCAACACATCTGCGCTGCCATTTGAACCACTCGTCGATGTCGGCGGGGATTTCGTTGCCTTTCAGTTTAACAAGATCGTAGTACTCGTTCACCCGTGCCGCAAAGCCACAACGCTCGCACCTGATGGCGTCACCCGCAACGTGCAAAACGTTTTCTTCCTTGCAATCGGGACATTTGTAAAGGATTTTATCAATTCCCGAAGCATTTGGCTCTTTGCCAATATATTTGTGGCGCGCGACCTTGTTAAAGGCGAAATCGTTGTAGCTGATTGCTTGCAAGAGCTTTTCGTAAATTTGCTGCTCGGTCAGTTCTCCAAGCATTTGGGGAGTAAAGAGGTGCGTGTAATGAACGCCGATATATCCCTTTTTGCGATCGGATGAATAGCGATTGGTAGCCAAATATGCGCCCCTTGTGGTGCAAACCACGATGTTCGCCTTGCTACTCTTGATAAATTGTGCCGTTGCGGGATTGATGGGATGGGTACTGCCGCCGGTTGACTGGATCCCTTCGGGGAAAAGTCCGATAGCACCACCCCGTTTGAGCACGCGCAGCATATTCTTGACACACATAAAATCGGGCTGGTACAAATATTTGGAAATGACACCCAGCGCAATCATAATTCGGTAAACACCTTTTTTGAGGATGTTTTGATATCCGCAAACAATGTTTATATCGCGACGTCCAAAGCCGCAGAGAGCATACATAAACTCAAGGCGCGAGGCGTGAGAGGAAAGCAATACCGTTGGTTGATCTTTGATGGATTTTGGATCGTAGTCGTAGCTGAAATCCACCTTATATAACTTGTTGATGATTCCCAACGCCCACATGACGATGGACGCCAAAATCGGATTCGGCTTTTTTACTTTTCTGTTTACCAGATTTGTTTTTAGGTCTTTCTTCATATTTCAAAGACTCCTTAAAACCTTTTGTGTGTTATATTATACCACAAATAATTAGAAATTGCAACACATTTGCAAAAATCGAGGGTTGCGCTCAATGTCTGTTGTGAACCAACGCTTTATGGTTGCTTTTTTGTGAGCGCTTTTTTGAAGGGGGTGCGGAGGGAAACAAACGAAAAAGCGGATCCGGTTTACAGATCCGCTTTTTTCGTTGGGTTCTTGATTAAGCGTCCTTCTTGACGTCCAGAACCTGCTTTCCATTATAGAAGCCACAAACCTTGCATACGCAGTGATTCTTAACGAATGCATCACATGCAGGGTTGGAGCACTTGTTCATGCCGGGCAGGGTGAGCTTGCTATTCTGCGAGCGTCTCTTATCTCTGCGAGCGGACGATACTTTTTTCTTCGGTACTGCCATGTCTACACCTCCTCTTAATTCTCTTCCTTATCTTCCTCATTTTTGTCAAACAGCTTCTTCAGCACGGCAAGCCGCGGATCCGGTTCAAACGTGGGGCAGCCGCAGTCGCCAAAGCGACGGGGCTTTCCGCATTTGGGGCATAGGCCGGGGCAATCCTCTTGGCAGAGAAAACGCATGGGGAAAGAGAGAAGCAGCTCCTCGCGGATCTCTTCGTCAAGATCGAGCATACCGTCCTTAATAACGGCGTACTCGTCTACATTCTCCTCCAGTTGTTCCTCTGTGAGTGTCCCCTCCGCAGCGACCGTCCGTTCAAGCTGAACGGCAAAGTCTCCGCTGACGGGCTCCAGACAGCGTGCACATTCGGTGCGGTAAGCCACGCTTGCCGTGAGTTGCAGATGCATATATCCCGCCTCATCGGTAACGTCGCCAACCACGTGTGCGTCGCCGTCGAACTCCGCGCCATCCGGAAGATCGGGCGTGAGCAGATAGTCGATATGAATATGTTTCGTTTCGCCGCGAAGCATCGGGCGCATATCCAAAATCATACCATCTTCCTCCCATTTTTCGGTTGACATAAAATGCGACATTACATATTATAACCGCTTTTATTGTATTTGTCAATAGTTTTTTTACATTTTTCCATAAAAATAAGACCAAAACGAATGCTTTGTACCCTCAAGGACAGTTTTTAAGAATCAAGAATAAACGAACATAACGAATGAAAGAGAAAAGCATGAGAAACTTTACAGTATTTTGCGTATTTTTCTTTTTATCTGATTCGTCTGCGTTTTTTACGACGGTCGGAAAATTCGTTAATTTTGAATTTTATTACGAAATAGCTTCGTACTCTTTCATAGATAGTATCCTCTTCGGGGAACGGGAGAAACGAACTACCAACACGCTCACGAAACAGTCGGTTCATTTGTCTCTTGAGCCATTTACTTGGCGGAGGTACTTCAATATTTTTGAGTTCTTCATCGTTTTTTGGATTAAATTCAGGAAAACAAACAAAATAGTAGTCACATTCATCGCAACAACATTCAAAACCTTGCTCTCCGTTGCCTAGGCAAACGGAAGGCTCTCCGGGCATAAGTTCTATGCCGGTAACGTCTATTACCTTTTTTGGATTATTCTTGCTCATATATTCTCCCACCAGCATATAAAAAGTGCGCCAACCGAAGTCAGCGCACCGAAAAACGCAAACTCCAATTGTCGCCAAACAATCTCTTCACAGTATAGACTAGCTATACAATCAAGCCGGAGCAGCGCTTTTACCAAAGCGAGTTAACTTGATTGTATACTAAAAAAGCTATAGTTCTCAAATAAAAAGAAAAAATCTATAACTGTGAATATTAAGATTGTTTGGCATAACCATTATATCACATTTTTTGCGGTTTGTAAATATATTTAGCAAAGTTTTTGTAATATTACTTTTCGGGAGAAAGAAAAAAGCCTCCCTTGTGTAAGGGGGGCTTTGTGCATTGGCGCGAGTGTTACTTCAGCTCTCCTTTCGAGCAAACAGTTAGATAGTTCGACGTTGCACACGATAGCTATTCATTTTCGGGGCGTCGAGGACGTCGCCCCCTACTAAAAAACAAAACATCACGCGTTTTTTGTGCTTTGAGAACAGGAAGACTTTTTCGCGTATGATTCGAAACAACATTTGTAGGGGCTGACGTCCTCGACAGCCCGCCCTACAAACGGCTCTTGCTTTAGCCAAGGTGGCATTTTCGCAACCGATACTTCGGTTGTTTTGAAAATCAATTTTTCTTTACGGATAAAATCGCCCATTCGCCGTGGGTAAGTGTGAGGCGTGTTGTGAGCGCCTCACCCGTGAGAGCATTGGTGCTTCCCTTTGGAATGACAAAGGTCTTCCCCGCCCCCATATTGGCAAGGACGAGAATGCGCTCGCTCTCACCCTTTCGCTCGAAAGCAAAAGAGGTCGTGTCGTGCTCGACGAATCGGAACTCTCCGCGCGTAAGCGCTTGATGCTCGCGGCGGAGATTGCCAAGCGCGCGATAGTGAGAGAGCAGGTCGACATCCTCTCTTCCCCACGGGAAAGGTCTGCGGCAGAAGGGGTCGCCGTAGCCCTCCAGACCCGCCTCGTCGCCATAGTAGACAGACGGCACACCAAACACCGTAAATTGCAAAACAGATGCCAATTTGAGCAGCGTAACAGCGTTTTCGCGCTCTTTTGGGGTGAGCGTCAGATGTGCGAGCGTGTCGTTGGGGAGATATTCTCCCTTACCTTCATCGCCCAAAAGGGTGAGAATACGTGCGGTGTCGTGCGTGCCCAAAAGATTCATCAGGCTATGTGATACTGTACGCGGATAAGATGCGTAAATTTCGGTCAGGATGTGATAAAAGGTCTCGGCGTCGCCGTCCTTTACAAAAGCGAGAATGGCGTTGCGGAAGGGATAGTTCATTACGCTATCGAGCTGATCCCCCGAAAGATAGCGGCGGCGGTTGCCGTAGGCGATCTTGTCGGCGGCGTTTTCCCATACCTCGCCAATGATGAGCCCCTCGTTCTTTGTGTTTTTCTTGACTACGCCACGCAATTCGTCGAGAAAATCATCCGAGAGCTCGTCGGCAACGTCAAGTCGCCATCCGTCCACACCGCGCGCGGTCCGACGCGCTATGATGCCGTCCTCACCCGTGAAATAGCGACGGCACTCCTCGTCCCCGTGGTCAAGGCGCGGCAATATGTCAATGTTCCACCAACACTCGTAGTCGTCGGGGAACGAGCGGAAGCGATACCACCGTGAATAGCGCGACTTCTCTGATTGATACGCGCCAACGGTTTTGTAGTTCCCTCTGCGGTTGAAGTAGCGGCTATCGTCACCCGTGTGGTTGAAAACGCCATCGAGAACGATGCGGATGCCTCTTTGGTGCGCTTCGCGGACGAGCGCGTCAAAGGCTTCCTCGCCGCCAAGGAATGCGTCGATCTTTTCGTAATCACCCGTATCGTAGCGGTGATTGGAATATGCCTCGAATATGGGCGAAAGATAAAGAACCGTGACGCCCAAGGACTCTAAATAGTCAAGTTTTTCGATCACGCCCCACAGATTTCCGCCAAAAAAGACGTTGTTGGCAATGGGATCACCGTTCTTGCGCGGATACTGCGGAATGCCGTTTTGCCAATCGGGATTGATGACGGCATCACGGTTAGGGGTAACCTTCCCTTCCCCTTGACAGAAGCGGTCGAGGAAGATATGATACATTACGCCGCCCGCAAACCACGCAGGTGTGACGAAGTCGTTTTTGTAGACCAACAGGCGAAAACGACTTCCGCTCTCTCGCTCGAACGTAACGTCCAAATTGTTGGGCGTGTGCGAAAACAGGGTGTCCCAGCCGCGCACCAAGAGCAGCTCGTAATAAAACAAACCGTTCTCATTCTCCCCACAAAGCGCAGCGGTATCGAGCGACAGGGTGTAAAGATCGACACCGTTTTGCGTTCCGACGAAGGTCAGGGGAATGTCCCGCTCTGTGCCGCCGTCCGGATGGATGCGACAAACGACCGCGGCCGCGCCCCACGCGCGAGAAAGCTCCAAACACAGCTTGAGTACCGCTCCCTTGGGTTGCGCTCCCGGCGTCGCCGTTTTATGACCGTCCACCTCCCACCATAGGTGAGGCGGTGCGGTGTTTTCGATTTTTTCGTGTAATCGAATCAGCATTTTTATAGCCTTGTGGGGAAAACCGATGCAGTCTTCCCCACAGCCTTTCAAAAGGGTTTGTTGTTTAATTTTGGTATATCGGTATTGCACGGAATAACCATTTGTTTTCGGGTCGTCGAGGACGTCGCGCCCTACAAAAAATCAAATGCGCCACGCGTTTTCTGTTCTTTTGAAACAAAAAAACATTTCCGCGTATGGTTCAAAACAACTTTTGTAGGGGCCGACGTCCTCGACGACCCGCCTTGCAAGCGGCTTCTAACCTTAGCCACCCTTATTGCAATCGCTTGTTTGGTGTGAAAACCTTACAACCGCAAAATCACTTTACTTTCTTCAAATTCCAAATGCGGTCGGCGTACTCCTCGATGGAGCGGTCGGCGGCGAACTTGCCTGCGGCGGCAATGTTGAGCAGCGACATCCGGTTCCACGCATCCTTGTTGGCGTAGGCCTCGATCATTGCCTTGTGCGTTTGATAATAAGACTCGAAATCGGCCAAGCACATATAGGGGTCTGCCACGCCGTGGCCGTTGTTGAGCAGATACGCAGCGATATCGGCAAAGGATTCGCCTGCAAAGCCTGTGGAAAGATATTTAACGATGCGCGTCAGTCTCTCATTGGAGATATAATAGTTTGCGGCGCGGTAACCGCTCAGCCAGAGCTGTTCCACCTCACTTGCGGTCAAGCCGAAGATAAAGATGTTCTCTCTGCCTACAGCCTCTTGCATCTCGACGTTTGCACCGTCGAGCGTGCCGATGGTGAGCGCTCCGTTGATCATCAGCTTCATACATCCCGTACCGCTCGCCTCTTTGCCTGCAAGCGAGATCTGTTCGCTGATCTCTGCCGAGGGAATGAGTGCTTCTGCCATGCTGACGCTATAATTTTCAAGGAATACCACGTTGAGCTTTTCCTTGATCTTTGGGTTTTGGTCGATGTCCTTGCTGATCATGCAAAGCAGCTTGATGATGCGCTTTGCCATATCGTAGCCGGGCGCCGCCTTTGCACCAAAGATAAAGGTCTGCGGTTGCATTTCAAGGTCGGGATTCTCTTTGAGGTCAAGATAAAGGCTGATGATGTTGAGCGCGTTGAGAAGCTGTCTCTTATATTCGTGCAAACGCTTGATCTGTACATCAAAAACAGAGTGCGTATCGATGATTTTGCCGGTCTTTTCCTTCGCCATTTTTGCAAAACGCACTTTGTTTTGGTGCTTGATGGCGCGCACGCGATCGCGTACGGCGGCATCATCGGCAAATTTGGCAAAATCGGAAAGGGACTCGGGATGATGGCGATAGTCGGTGCCGATGCACTCGTCGAGAAGCTCCGCCAAACCGGGGTTTGAGTAGCACAGCCAGCGGCGATGTGCGATGCCGTTGGTGACGTTATCAAATTTGTAGGGGTAAAGCTTGTGGAAATCCTTGAACGTGGAATCCTTTAGAATGCTCGAGTGGAGCTCGGAAACGCCATTGACAGAGTGCGAGCCGATAACGGAAAGATTCGCCATTCTGACCTGTCCGTAGCCGACCACGCTCATTCCCGAAATGCGATTCCAGTTACCGGGGAAAGCGTTCCACGCCTCTTGGCAGAAGCGTTCGTTGATCTCCTTGACGATCATATAGATGCGCGGGAGCTTGAGGCGGAAGAGATCCTCGTTCCAGCTCTCAAGTGCCTCGGGCATAACCGTATGATTGGTATAAGAAACGGTGCGTGTGACGATATCCCAGGCCTTTTCCCAAGAGAAGAAATAATCGTCGATGAGAATACGCATCAGCTCGGGAATACAAAGAGCGGGGTGCGTATCGTTAATGTGAATAGCAACCTTTTCGGGCAGGTTGTCGAGTTTGCCGTAAACTGCCATGTGGTCGCGAATGATGCTTTGAATGGATGCGGAAACAAGGAAATACTGTTGCGACAAACGGAGCAGCTTGCCCTCGGCGTGATTGTCCGAGGGATAGAGCACCTTGGAGATGATCTCTGCATTTGTGCTCTGCTCCAGCGCCTGCGTGTACTGTCCTTGTGTAAAGAGGCGCATGTCGAATTTTTGAATGTTTCTCGCTCTCCAAAGACGGAGCTGGCTGACAGCAGAGCTATCCGCTCCCGAGATCATCATATCGTAAGGAACCGCTTCGATCTCCTCGGCATCCTCGTAAAGGATCTCGCAATGTCCGTCGAGCTTCCATTCTTCTTTTACTCTGCCCCCAAAGCGAACCTTGTAGGTGCGGTCGGTGCGGGGAACGAGCCAGACCTCGCCGCCCGGCAACCATACGTCGGGGGTCTCTACCTGAATACCGTCTACGATCATTTGCTTGAACAGACCGTATTCGTAGCAGATGGAAAATCCCGTTGCGGGATAATCGAGCGAGGAGAGAGAGTCCATAAAGCAAGCGGCAAGGCGACCAAGTCCTCCGTTGCCAAGTCCTGCATCGGGCTCACATTCGTAAAGATCCTCAAGATCGAAGCCAAGCTTGCCCAGGGCTTTTTCGTATGCGGAAGATAATCCGAGATTGTGAAGATTGGTTTTGAGCGAGCGGCCGAGCAAAAACTCCATGCACATATAGTACACGCGCTTTGCCCCCGCCTCGTTGACCTTTTTCTTGTAGGCGGAGCGTTTGTCGCTCAAAATATTCTTGACGGTGATCGCGGTCGCCTTATACATTTGGTCGCGCGATGCTTCCTTTGCACTGCATCCGAAATGGCGTTGCAGAACGCCCTCGATCAGCGCCTTGACTTCGGTACTGTTGGGGTTATAATTCATAATTCGTTAGGGCCTCCGTGGGGTTATCTATTTGGGGTTTTATTTGTTTTTCTTGTGGTTGAGACAATCCCTCAGTCAGCCGTTGGCTGACAGCTCCCTTTACACAAGGGAGCCTTTTGGTGTAACGACCTTGCCTTTTCACTCTGTTCCAGCAAAACAGAAAAGCAGAACTAAAAATCAGGCGTTTCTCTTTTTGCCTCCCTTGTGTAAAGGGAGGTGGCATTTTCGAAGAAAATGACGGCGGGATTGTTCTTATCTGTTGTTACACTTCTCTATACATCTGCAAATATTGTTGTGCCGACGTGTTCCAAGAGAAGTCGGTTTGCATAATTTTGCGCACGAGCTTTTTGCGCAGATCAGGGGTGTTCCAAAGAGCGATGGCGGCCTCGGTTCTCTCCCTCAGCTCATCGGCACTGTAATTGGCAAAGGTGAAGCCGTTGCCCATCAGCTTGTTACCATCCATCCAGAAGGGCTTGATGGAGTCATAAAGTCCGCCTGTCTCTCTGACAACGGGGATCGCTCCGTAGCGTGACGCGATCATTTGCGAAAGTCCGCAGGGCTCACTCTTTGAGGGCATCAAAAAGATGTCGGTTGCCGCATAGATGCGCTTGGAAAGATCGCGGTCGTATGTGATGAGCGCGCGCACCTTTTCGGGGTATGCCGCTTGCAGATCAAGGAAGAGTCTCTCATATCTTTCTTCGCCCTTGCCAAGCACGATGAGCTGGACGTCATTGTTCTGCACGATATCCCAAATGCAATCCGCTACGATGTCAAGTCCCTTGTGCGATGCCAAACGGGAAATGATCGCGAGGAGCGGAACGTCCTTGCGTTCGGGCAGTCCTGCCTCTTTTTGCATCGCGGTCTTGTCTTTGGCTTTCCCCGCCATACGTGTAGGCGTAAATCCTGCGAAGAGGATGGGGTCGTTTTCGGGATCGTAATAGGTGTAGTCGATGCCATTGAGGATCCCGCGTAGCTTGTGTGCGTTATCGCGCAGGCAATGCTCAAGCCCGTGTGCGTACTCGGCGGTCTTGATCTCATCCGCGTAGCGAGGGCTGACCGTGGAAACCGCATCGGCACTCTCGATGGCTGCCTTCATCAAATTGATGCAACCGTCGCTTTCCATCAAGGAGTGGTCTTCTTCGCGAAGCGCAAAAACATCACCGAGAATGGAAAAATCGTATTTGCCTTGGTACTCGATGTTGTGAATGGTGAAAACGGTTTTGATATTTTCAAACTCAGGCAGTGCGCGATAAAAGCGGTTGAGATAGACAACCGAAAGCGCCGCCTGCCAATCGTGTGCGTGCAGGATGTCGGGATAGTAATCGAGATGCCGCATCAGCTCGGGGATGGCTTTGCAAAAATACGCATAACGCTCACCGTCATCGAAAAATCCGTAAAGCGCGGGGCGCTTGAAATAATACTCGTTGTCGATAAAGTAGTATTTGACGCCATCCTTTGTGAGGCTGTAAACGCCGCAATACTGCTGACGCCAAGCAAGAGCGACGGTGAAAATGGCTTCTTCCTTCATTTGTGCGCGCCATTCATTCTTAACCGCTGCGTACAAAGGGAGAACGACCGAGACCTCTGCCTCGCCCGTAGCTGCGAGAGCTGCGGGGAGCGAGCCCATAACATCGCCAAGTCCACCTGTTGCGGCAAAGGGCATCGCCTCTGCACCAACGAATAAAATCTTTTTCATAGTTTTCATTTACCTTTTATCTTTTTTATTTAGCTTCATTCATCAAGCGAGTCAGTTCTTCTGCAACATCCTTGCAATTCGCAACAAAGTCGCATTTGTATGTACCCGAATACGTATAGATCGTTACACGTCCCCAATTTTGTATCATTCGTCCTTGTCCGCCCCGTTGATAGGATACTTTTTTAATGGAGCCCAAAGGAACCGTTACACCCTTGGGGAGAATCAGCGTACGGCTATCGCAGGACAAAACCATTATTTGTGAGGGGATTAAGAAATAGCGAACAGCAAATACAACGCCAATAATCGCTAACAACAACCAACATATCGCCAAAAACAGATTTTCTTTAACGCCTCCTACAAAACCTACAAAGAAAAAAAGAGCAAGGAAGAGATATGCGACCCACAAGTTCTTCTCTTTGTAAGCGATCGTTGTTTTCATTGAGGTGTCTCCTGTTTTTTCGTCTTTTGTTAAGTGTCGGTACTGCACGGGTACTAACTTCAGCCCTCCGTTTGGAATATTCTTTTAGATGATTCGGTGTTGCACACAATAACCGTTCATTTTTTCGGGGCGTCGAGGACGTCGCCCCCTACAAGAAATCAAAAAGCATCCCGCGTTTTTTGTCTATTGGAAACAAAAAACATTTCCGCGTATGGTTCCAAACAACTTTTGTAGGGGCCGACGTCCTCGACGGCCCGCTCTTCAAGCGGCTTCTAACTCAGGGCTCCCTGTGCAAGGGGAGCCCTTTTCAAATCACCTTTTGGGACAGTAAGGTGTTGGGACATTGATTGTTTGTATTAAACCGTCGCGCCCTTATCTATAAAGAAGGGCATGGTTTCGTGTCCCGAGAGGGTTCTTCCCTCTTTGATGATGACGTTTTTATCTGCTACCACGCAGTTGAGAGATACGTTGTCGCCAACGTAGGTATCCTGCAAAAGGATGCAGTTTTTGACGACCGCTCCCTTGCCTACGTGCACGCCACGGAAAATGATGGAGTTCTCCACCTCGCCCTCGATGGTGCATCCGTCGGCGATCATACTGTTGCTGATCTTGGCGGAGCTATCGTACTTGGTGGGCGCGCTGTTGCGGACCTTAGTAAAGATCTGACGGTCGCGATTAGCAAACAGATCGGCTCTCACGTCATCCTCGAGCATCTTCATCGAAACGTTGAAATAGCTTTCAAGCGAGGTGACGGATGCACAGAAACCGTCATAAATATAGGCGCGGATGTTCTTCTTTTTGAGCTGACGTGTGAGGATATCGTTGGAAAAGCTTGTGTAGCGGTGTGCAATAGAATCGGAAACGATGTTTTGCAGATCCGCACGGCTGACCACCATCAAATAGGTGTTTGCATAGTAGTTGCCCTTTGTGGGGGCGGTGTAGGAAAGCGAGGTCACGCGACCGCTCTCGTCGATGCCGAGCACATCGGCGTTGTGTCCAAAGAGAGAATCCTTGGCGTTGACCTTTTTTGCAACGAGGGTAATATACGCTTCGTTGCGAATGTGCTCTTCGATAACATCGTTCAGATCGATGTTCATAATAACGTCGCAATCGCTGAGCACAATGTAATCCGCTCCGCAACGGTTGATAAAGTTTGCAGAGCCCATCAGCGCCTCAAGGCGGCTCTCATAGAGCTTGCCTGCGGCGTGGTTTTCGTAAGCGGTAACGTAAGGGGGCAAAAGCTTGATGCCGCCCGAGCGACGGGCGAGATCCCAGTCCTTACCCGCGCCGATGTGATCCATCAGGGATTGATAATTGTAGTGCGTTACGACACCAACGGTGGTGATGTCGGAGTTGACCATATTGGAAAGCGGAAAATCGATGAGACGGTAGCGGCACGCAAAGGGAATGCTCGCCGTTGTGCGGCGACGCGTCATTTCGGGAAAGCCCTGCTCTTGCTTGTTAGAAAAAATCAAACCTGCAACTGTCATAGTCCTCTACCTCCTCACATCTCGGAGAGCATCGCGCCCGGGGCAACGACCTCACCGGCTTTGACTGTAACGTCAGCACCTACCACGACGATGGCGGCTCCGCTCTCGCGGGATGCACCAACGGTGGCTTTTTTACCAACGGTCACTTTTTCGTCAAGAATAGCATAACGAACGGCGGCACCGTCCTCAATGACGGTATCATTCATAATAACGCTATCCTCAACAACAGCACCCTTGCCAACGTAAACGTTAGCACCCAGCACGCTGTTTTTCACTGTTCCGTAAATTTGACAGCCCGCCGTGATCGATGCGTTCTCGACAACCGCGCCCTTTGCGATGTACTGCGGGGGTTGTGCCGAGTGGCGGCTGTAAATTCTCCACGCCTCGTCAAGAAGCGAGAATGCAGGAGCATCGCCCAAAAGATCCATATTTGCTTCCCACAGGGATTGGATCGTTCCAACGTCCTTCCAATATCCCTCAAACGAGTAGGACATCATCTTCTCACCTGAAGCCAGCATCGTGGGAATGATATTCTTACCGAAGTCGTTAGAGGACTCGGGATCGTCGTTGTCGGCCTTGAGATATGCCTCGAGCTTATCCTTGGTGAATACGTAAATACCCATAGATGCCTTGGTGCTATCGGGGTTTTTGGGTTTTTCGGTGAATTTGAAAATAGAGCCATCCTCGCGCGTGCTCATAATACCAAAGCGGCTGGCTTCCTCAAGAGGCACGTCAAGAACCGCGATGGTGCAGGCAGCACCGCTCTTTTTGTGATGCTCGAGCATTTTGGCGTAGTCCATTTTGTAGATGTGGTCGCCCGAGAGAATGAGCACGTATTTGGCATCGTAGCGGTTGATAAACTCCATATTCTGCCAAATGGCGTTCGCTGTTCCGCGATACCAGTCGGCACCGCTCTGCCCTTGATAGGGAGCAAGTATTTGTACGCCGCCAAAGCGACGGTCAAGATCCCAAGCGAGTCCGTTGCCGATATACTCGTTGAGAAGCAGGGGGCGATATTGGGTCAGGACACCGACGGTATCCACACCCGAGTTGATGCAGTTGGAAAGAGGAAAATCAATAATGCGGTATTTGCCGCCAAACGATACGGCGGGCTTTGCGGTTTTTTGAGTCAGTGCGAAGAGTCGGCTGCCTTGCCCTCCCGCCAAGAGCATGGCAACACATTCTTTTTTCTTGAACATGGTGCGCGTTTCCTCCTTGAAATGTTTTTATATGATTGTTTTGGATTTTTGATTGTTGATAGCGAAAAACGGATACTCGTTTTTTTGTTCACAGCATGCGTTGTTGGCGGGGCGTCGAGGACGTCGCCCCCTACGAAAGTTGTTTTGCCTTTGATGTTTTGAAATCGAAATCAATTCATCGTCAAGGAAAACAGAGTGAAAAAACGTCCAATGCTATACATTTCTTGTAGGGGGCGACGTCCTCGACGCCCCGCTTGATAAATCGTTTTAGAAAACAAAACGGCTACTTGGTTTTTGTTCTCTTTATCTTCTTCAGCACCACCGCGCCCATGGGGGGGAGTGTGATAGAGACGGCGTGCTTGTAGCCGCGCGGCAGGTCGCAGGGCTTGCTTGCAAGCACACCTGCGTTAATGTTTCCCGCGCCGCCAAACTCGATGGCGTCGCTGTTGAAAACTTCTTCGTATTTTCCTGATGTGGGTACGGCCGCAAGGAAATGCTCGCGTTTAACAGGCAAAAAGTTGAGAAAAACGATCAACTCTTCACCGTTTTTGGCAATACGTCGGTAAGAAAGAATGCTCTCTTGACTGTTGTCAGGGTCGATCCACTCAAAGGATGCGGGTCCCTCGTCGGCATTCCACAGCGCGGGGTTTTCTAAATAAAAACGGTTGAGGCTTGCCACGAACAACTGGTACTTTGCGTGCATATCATAATCAAGCATGAACCATTCAAGCTCTGAGTCGTGATCCCACTCGCGGAACATTCCCAGCTCCGAGCCCATAAAGAGCAGCTTTTTGCCGGGATGCGTCATCATATAGGTCAGATACGTGCGTGCGCCCGCAAATTTTGTTTCGTATTCGCCTGCCATTTTGTCAAGCAGTGACTTTTTGCCGTGCACCACCTCGTCGTGTGAGATGGAAAGCACAAAGTGCTCGTCAAAGGCGTACATAATGGAAAAATTCATTTTGCCGTGGTGGTAGGAGCGCCACAGAGGATCTTCTTTTACATAAGAAAGCGTATCATTCATCCAACCCATGTTCCACTTGTAGGAAAAGCCAAGCCCGTCCTTTTCAAATCCCGTGATCTGTACGGTGGCGGCGGACTCCTCGGCAATGGTCATTACGTCGGGGTGATTTGCAGCAAGATAGGTGGTCATTTTTTTGAAGAATGCGATCGCCTCGAGGTTGCGGTTGTCGCCGTAAATGTTGGGGAACCACTCGCCGGGAGCTTTATCGTAATCGAGATAGAGCATTGCCGCCATCGCGTCTACACGAAGCGCATCGATGTGATATTCACGCAACCAATAGACGGCATTGGAGATAAGAAAGCTCTGCACCTCTTCTCGTCCGAGGTCGAAGCAACGTGTTCCCCAACCCTTGTGCTCTTGGCGATCCCAGCCTTGATATTCATAGAGGGGCTGTCCGTCAAATTCGTAAAGACCGTGGGCATCCTTTGCAAAATGCGCGGGGACCCAATCAAGAATGACGCCGATGCCTGCCTCGTGCATAGCATCCACAAACGCCATAAAATCTTTGGGGTTTCCATAGCGAGAGGTGGGGGCGTAATATCCGCAGACCTGATATCCCCACGAGCCGTCAAACGGGTGCTCGCTGACAGGCATCAGCTCGACGTGCGTGTATCCCATCTGCTTGAGATAGGGCGCAAGATCGCTCGCTGTCTCGGCGTAGGAGTAGTAACTGCCGTCGTCGTGACGCTTCCAGGAACCGAGATGCATCTCGTAAATGTTGAGGGGCTGTGACAGATAATTGGCGCGGTCGAAGTGCTTTTTGCGGTATTTGAGCCATCCCGCGTCGCGCCAGCGATAACCGCTGATGTCAGAGATAAGAGAGGCTGTTTCGGGGGGGCGTTGCATCGAAAAGCCGTAAGGATCGGCTTTGAGCACTTCTTTTCCCTTGTTGCGGATGCAGTATTTGTAGCACTGCCCGACACGCACGCGGTCAGCAGGGAGAATCAGCTCCCAAACACCGCCCTCGGTGATGCGAGAAAGAGGATCGGCCTCGGGATTCCAACCGTTAAAGTCGCCGCACACCGAAACATACTCGGCGTTGGGCGCCCACGTGCGAAAGGTTACGCGCTCTCCTTCAAAATGCATACCCAGATATTCGTATGCGCGAAAGTTCGTTCCCTGATGGAACAGATACGCCGCCATTTCCTGCGGTTCCGCCTTTTGTGCGATTAAGCCTTTTCCTTTTTTCACGAGATCCCCTCCCCTCTCAAACGTAAACGATGGTAGTATGCCCAAAATTCGCTTTTCTATCCTGTTTTGTCCGTTTTAGCAAACAGTTTCCGCTGCTCTTTCAGAAACAAGAAACGGAATGGCGTTTTGGACTTATCCTATGTTATTTTATCACAAATTTTTGTCCTTGTCAATGTGCGATATGCACAAATAGAGTTTTTTATAAAACAAAATTCTATTTTTCATGCCACGCGTGCGCGCAAAAACGACAAAAAACGAGAGATTACGAGCCCTCGCCAACCATGCCGCTCTGCCACCAAACCACACGCATATTGATATCTTCTCTCGCAAGAGAAATCGGCTCGCCCTTGGGGGATAGCGTCAAGGTTTCACCCGAGGGAAAGGTCAGGACGGTATTTTCCCCCGTCTTTTGCACCGTTGCAGCCTCTTCTTTTGGCAAAAACACGCTCACGGGGCGCAAAAAGCCCGCGACCTCGGATGTATTACAAACAAATTGCACCTCACCCAATTTTACCTCGCACGCCTCGCCGCTCGCGGTAAGTGTTAGACCGCAAAGAGAGGCGGGTGCGAGATATTCAACGCGCACGCGCTCCCCTTTGGGCGACAGTTCTACAACCGCCGAAAATTCCACTCCGCTCATCTTTCCCGAGACCTCGCCGCGACCGCCCGACGCAAGATAGTCCATTCCGCTCCGCGCAGGAGCGCACCCCGTCACCCACAACGACATCAGTACGACAATCAATAGCAAAAAATGTCGAATTTTCATCTCTTTTCCTCCTTCTTTTTCAAAAAGATTTGCTTTCTTATGACTATTTTTATGATAATTTTTGAAAAAGATGCGAAAAAGGGATTGCAATATTTGTCTGATAATGGTATAATAGATGCAGTATTTTGTAAGAAAGGTGGAACGCTATGAACGCTCTCTCCCGTTACCTATTGAAAAAACCGTTCGCAGACCCTATTTACACCAAGCGTGCAGAGATCGATCTTGGCGCTCTGCAAAGTAATTTTCGGGCGTGTCTCGATAAAATTCAAGCCGCCTCTCCCGCGTCTCGCATCCTCGCGGTTGTCAAAGCCGATGCCTACGGGCACGGCACCGAGCCTTGCGTGCGCGCTCTCTTGGCGGCAGGATGTGACTTTTTTGCAGTCTCGTGCATTGAGGAGGCTTTGGCTGTTCGCGCGGTTTGCCGCGATGAAAAAACAGATGCCGACATCCTCATACTCGGCTACACAACACCAACATTTGCCCCCCTGTTGGCGGAAAACAATCTGATTCAAACGCTCCTTTCTGCCGACTACACTCGCGAGCTTGCGACCGCCGCAAAGGATGCAAACCTTTCGCCCTTGCGTGTTCACGTCGCGATTGACACAGGCATGGGGCGCATCGGCTACCCCGCACGCACCGAAAAAGAAATTGATCAAACGGTGTGCAATATTCTTTCGCTTCGCGAAGAGGACGCCTTTGACGTGTGCGGAATGTTCACACATTTTGCGCGTGCTGACGAGGGGCTTGCCACCTCAAAAGAAAAGACCACGCTGCAAGCCACGCGCTACCGAGCAGTGAAAGAAAAGCTCAAAGAGAGCGGCATGACCATCCCCTTCCACCACGTTTGTAACAGCGCCGCGGCACTAACACGCCCCGACGATCTGTTTGACGGCGTGCGTCTCGGGCTTTGTCTTTACACACCGCCCACATACAAACCAAAACGACTCAACTTGCAACCTGTTATGCATCTTTCGGCAGACGTGGTGCACATTCAAACCATTCCCGCAGGCGAGTCGGTCGGTTACGGCGGTCGGTTTACCGCCCTCAATGACACCCCCATCGGGGTTCTCCCGATCGGATATGCCGACGGCATTTCACGCTCGCTCAGGGGAGCCGTGCTCACCCTTCACACCGAAAAAGGCGCGTATCCTGTTAAGATCATCGGCAGCGTTTGTATGGATCAGTGTATGATCGATCTTTCCGGCATCGATGCCAAGGTTGGCGACCGCGTCTCCTTCTTTGGGCACACCCCCACAGCTCTTGCAACTCTTGCAGAACACGCAGGAACGATTCCCTATGAGTTGCTTTGCGCAATCTCCCCGCGCGTTCCCCGTACCTATCAAGAATAAAAAAGAAAAACGAGGATTGAAAAAAATGAAACGATTTGCAAAAATGACCGCTTTGTGTCTGACACTTACCCTGCTTGCCGCTCTCTTCTGCGCACCCGCGCAAGCACTCGGCACCGCATCGGGCCCACAACACATCGCTTCCACCGGCTCGGTTGGAGACGGCATTGGAAAACAAACCACGCTTGTTGATTTTACCGCATCCGATCTTTGCGGCTTTGAAACACTCGGCAACATTGCCGCCCCCACCTTTGCACAATCGGGCTCGTTGGGAGTTCCCGTTCTTTACACCTGGATCGATTCGGCAGAAGCCGAGACCGGTATTCGCGGCACGCTTGCCACAGCCTCTCAACTGCTGGGCGCAAATACGCTCTCCGTTCAACTGTTGGCACAGTACACAAAAACCGCAAATTATAAGGTAACGCTCCGCCTTGAGGGAACCGGCAAAAACGGCGCCCCCCTTGCTTTGGAAGCAAGCACATTGGCGTCGGCGGCAAGCTGGCAAACCGTCACCTTTGATATTTCCGCGTTCGTCGCATCTGTCAGCCCCGATGCCCCCTGCACCCTCACGGTTCTGACCTCGTCTGATGCCGAGAGCGAGCAGTTCGTTTTGTGGGTACATTCTCTTTATACAAGTCAACTCGAAGCTTACCCGGAATTTCTTCTTCCCACTGTCGCCGCGGCAGTCGGCATTATTGTTGGTTTTTGCCTCTTTTTTGTGATTTATCGCGCTACGTGTAACAAAAACAGACGCCACCGTCGGGAGGAGCGCTGATATGTCGCTAAACGTAAAATACGAGCACAAGCTGCAGGATATTGCGTTTTTGGGCGGACATCACATCCAATACATACCGCACCTGCACCGCGAGCTCGAGCTCATTTGCCTGTTGGAAGGAGACGTGATCGCCTATGCCGATTCAGCGCGTTACGAGCTGCACGCAGGCGATATTTTCCTCACCTTCCCAAACCAGATCCACTCCTATGAAAAAGTAACCGAAGAAACACACGTAGGCTTTATTTTTAAGCCCGACCTCTTGCCCGAATTGATGGAGACCTTCACCATCGGTACGCCGACCTCTCCCGTAATTGAAGGAGCGGCAAATGATCCGCGTATCCGCGCGCTCATCGACGCTCTGACCGATACCGTCACACGTGAGGATTTCTCGCACGTCTCGGAGCTTCGCCGCGGATATCTTTTGGCGCTTTGCGCCGAGCTCATCCCTATGATGAAGATTTCAAAGCTCCCCGTGGGCGACTCCGAATCTCTGCGCACCATCGTTTCCTTTTGCACACAGAACTATGCCGAAAACCTTTCTCTTTCCCTTTTGGAAGAAAAGCTTCACCTGAACAAGTTCTATATTTCCCACTTGTTCAGCGGTCGACTCGGTCTGCGCTTTAACGATTACATCAATTCTCTGCGCGTCTCCGAGGCTTGCAGATACCTGCTCAACTCCTCGCTCAGCATCACAGAGATCGGATCTCTGGTTGGATTTAACACGCCGCGCACCTTTAATCGCGCGTTTATCAAGCAACTTGGGCTTTCTCCCTCGGAATACCGCAAACAGCGTATGCCCGAAATGCGCGCACACGTAAAAAGACTCTCCGAGGAGTAAAACCCCGACGACGACACGCGTTTTGTCGTATATGTCTTATTGAAAAAGAAAAGAATAGCAATATTTGTCTGATTGGAGAACAATAATGAGTCAAATCAAGGATATTAAACTCGCGCCGTCGGGCGCGGATAAGATCGCGTGGGTAGCTTCTTATATGCCCATTCTCAACTCTGTGAAAGAAGAATTTGAAAAGACCAAGCCCTTTGCGGGTATGAAGATCTCGATGTCGATCCACCTCGAGGCAAAGACCGCATATCTTGCCAAAATTCTGCGCGCAGGCGGCGCCGAGGTTTGGGTAACGGGATGCAATCCCCTTTCCACCCAGGATGACGTTGCGGCGGCTCTCGCAGCAGAGGGTTTTGAGGTCCACGCCATTCACGGCGTCAGCATGGACGAGTACGTCGAGCATCTCAAAATGACACTTTCCTGCTGCCCCGATCTTATCATCGACGACGGCGGCGACCTCATTTCTCTTCTTCACGGCGAATGCCGCGAATACGGTAAAAACCTCATTGGTGGCTGCGAAGAAACCACCACGGGTATTCACCGCCTGCTCTCGCGCGAAAAGGCGGGACTCCTCGACTACACAATGATCGACGTCAACGACGCAGATTGCAAGCATCTGTTTGACAATCGTTACGGCACGGGACAGTCGACTTTGGACGGAATTATGAACGCCACCAACCTCATTATCGCAGGCAAGACTGTGGTAATTGCGGGCTACGGGTGGTGCGGAAAGGGCTTTGCGATGCGCGCCAAGGGTATGGGCGCGGTGGTGATCGTCACCGAGGTTGACCCCATCAAAGCCATTGAAGCAACCATGGACGGCTTTACCGTTATGCCTATGGATGAGGCCGCAAAACGCGGTGATCTGTTCGTCACCCTGACGGGCTGCGCAGATGTTCTTGTCAAGCGTCACTTTGAAACAATGAAGGACGGCGTGCTCCTCTCCAACAGCGGCCACTTTGACGTGGAGATCAACAAGGAAGATCTCGCATCTCTCGCCACCGAAATTTGGGAACGCAAGCCTAACATTCGCGGCTATCGCATGGCCGACGGGCGCGTGCTCAACCTCCTCGCCGACGGTCGTCTCGTCAACCTTGCCGCAGGCAACGGCCACCCCGCCGAAATTATGGATATGTCCTTTGGTATTCAAGCAAAGAGCCTCGCTTATCTCGCCAAAAACGGCAAGGCGATGGATAAAAAAGTATACGCTGTTCCCACCGAGATCGACCGCGAAGTCGCTCTCATCAAACTCAACTCAACCGGTATCAACATCGACATTCTCACCCCAGAGCAGGTGGAATATCTCGCTCGCGTAGAATAATAAAAAGCCGCACTTCCCTTTTATTTCTTTTATTTCCATTTTTTCTCAATGGCAATATTTGTCTTATTTTCGTTTTGAGTTCAAATTTGAAGGAGTTCCCTCTCGATGTTAAATCAGCAAGAAAAGAAACAAAATTCTCTTTCCTGCCGCGTCGCCGTTATTGGTGCGGGGCACGCAGGAATTGAGGCCGCGCTCGCGTCGGCGCGACTCGGTGTGGACACCGTTCTCTTTACGATGTCGCTCGAGTCGATCGCCAATATGCCCTGCAACCCATCCATCGGCGGAACCGCCAAGGGACATCTCGTTTATGAGATTGATGCGCTTGGCGGAGAAATGGGCCGCGCGGCGGATCTGGTCACTCTGCAATCGCGTCTGCTCAATATGGGAAAAGGCGTTGCCGTGCAAAGCAAACGCGTGCAGGCAGACCGCAAAAAATATCAATCGATTATGAAGCGCACGCTTGAAACCACCCCGAATCTACGCCTTGTGCAATCCGAGATAACCGCAATATTTGTCTCTTCCAAAGAAGAATGTAATGCGTTTTCTCAAAACAACAACAGCGAGACAGCAATATTTGTCTCGGGCGTAGAGACGCGCTTGGGAGAAAAATGGGACTGCGATTGCGTCATCGTTGCTACGGGAACTTACCTTGAGAGCGCCATTTTTGTTGGTGACGTCAGCTACGAAGCAGGCCCCGACGGTTTCCTCCCCGCCAAGGGTCTTTCCGCCTCACTCGAGAAGATCGGCGTCAAGCTCCTGCGCTTCAAAACCGGAACTCCCGCGCGCATCAAGCGCGAAAGTATCGATTTTTCTGTCCTCGAGGAGCAACCGGGAGACGACTTCATTCTCCCCTACTCTTCGCTCCACAGTGAGGACTTCTTCAAAGATTTTGAGCAAATCAGTTGTCACATTGTTTATACCAACTCCGAGACCCACCGCATCATACGCGAGAACATCACGCGCAGCGCCCTTTACTCGGGCAAGATCCACGGCACAGGTCCGCGTTATTGCCCCTCGATAGAGGACAAGCTCGTTCGTTTTGCCGATAAGGAGCGCCATCAGCTCTTTGTTGAGCCCATGGGAGCTGATACCTCGGAGATCTATCTGCAAGGCTTCTCCACCTCGCTCCCGACCGACGTGCAGGTCAAAATGCTGCACTCCCTGCCCGGATTTGAAAAGGCCGAGATCATGCGCTACGCCTACGCCATTGAATATGACTGCGCTGACCCCTTGCAAATGGATGCAACGCTCGAATTTAAGCATATCAAAGGACTTTTTGGCGCAGGACAGTTCAATGGTACCTCGGGATACGAGGAAGCCGCCGCGCAAGGCCTCGTTGCGGGCATTAACGCCGCAAGAAAAGTCAAAAACCTCCCTTCTATTATATTACCGCGCTCCGGTAGCTATATTGGCACCCTGATTGATGATCTTGTAACCAAAGGAACAAACGAGCCCTATCGCATGATGACATCGCGATCGGAATATCGTTTGCTTTTACGCCAGGATAACGCAGATCTGCGCCTCACTCCCATCGGATATGAGGCAGGACTCATCAGTGAGACTCGTTATCAGGCATTTTTGCGCAAAAAAGAGGCTCAAGAAGCCGAAAAAGAACGTTTGGAGCAAACTTTTGTATCTCCCGCGCTCGTCAATCCTCTTTTAGAAAGAATCGGAGAGACACCTCTTAAATCGGGCTCTTCTTTGGCAAATCTATTGCGCAGACCTGCGGTTACCTACGATTTGCTTGCCGAAATCGATGTAAATCGCCCTAAATTGCCCTATTCTGTGCGACTTTCGGTCGAAACAGACACCAAATACAAAGGTTACACCGACCGTCAGATTGCTGACGTAGAAAGACAAAAGAAATTTGAGGCAAAATTGCTCCCCGATACCATCGATTACACACAAATCAAAGGGCTTCGGCTGGAAGCCGCACAAAAACTCGCCAACATCCGTCCCAAAACACTCGGACAAGCCGCAAGAGTCAGCGGCGTGAACCCCGCGGACATTACCGTTTTGATGATCTATCTAGAAATGAAATGAGGTTTTACCTTGGATTTTACTACTTTTTCGCAGATTTTCGCCTCTGCAGCCGCAAAAAATGGCATTTTTGAACCAAACGAGGCACAAATACAGAGATTTTACCGCTTCACCGAACACCTTTTAGAGGTAAACGCACATACCAATCTAACAGCTATTCGAGAGCCTGTTGGTGTTGTTGATAAACACTATATTGACTCCCTTCTAGCCTTGGATTTAATTTCCGAGGGTGCGCGTGTGCTCGATTTGGGATGTGGCCCCGGCTTTCCGTCTATTCCTTTAGCTATTATGCGCCCGGATTTAGAGATCACCGCGCTTGATAGCACCACCAAAAAGATTGATTTTGTGCAAAAAAGTGCAGAAATCCTGCAATTATCCAACCTAAACACAGTTTCTGGGCGTGCAGAGGACAAAAATCTTAGAAAAACACTTGGCAAATATGACATTGTCATTAGTCGTGCGGTGGCGCGTCTGAATATTCTTTGTGAGTTATGTCTTCCATATTTGAAGACCGGCGGGCGGTTGATCGCCCTGAAAGGAGCAAAATATGAAGAAGAATTGGCAGAAGCCACAACCGCAATCAAGGTTTTAGGTGGCGAAGTAGTCGAAATCGAGCAAAAAAACCTTATAACCGCAGAAAATCAAACAGAAACACGCGGAATTATTGTGATTCAGCTAAAAAAAGAGCCGCCACCCCAATATCCAAGGGCATATGCGGCAATTCTCAAAAAACCGCTATAAGACAGTTTCACGTGAAACATTTTTCCTCGCAAGGTTTGATGTTTCACGTGAAACTTTTTGTTTTACTACCTCTTTCTGTATTCGCCGGCGGGTTGTTTCACGTGAAACATCTGATTTTTTAGGTATCTATTTGTTTCACGTGAAACATGAAATTTTTCTATATTTCTTTGCAAAAAACATTGCATTTTTATAAGAAATGTGGTATAATAATAAAAACACCATCTTTACTATTTTTTCAAAGAGAGGATTTACGTTTATGGGAAAAATTATTGCTTTTGCAAACCAAAAAGGCGGCGTTGGTAAAACCACTTCCGCAGTAAATATCGCAGCTTCTTTGGGCGTTTTGGGCTACAAAGTGCTTATGATCGACCTTGATCCCCAAGGAAACGCCACCAGCGGCGTGGGTGTTATCAAAAAGAGTTTGAAAACGACCGCTTTTGATCTTTTAACCACCGATGCCACCGTTCAGGATGTTATGATCAAGACCAAATTCGATAATTTGAGCATCATTCCTACCAATACAACACTTGCGCGCGCAGAATATGAGCTTGCAGACGTCGAAAATGGCGAATTTGTTATCAAAAACAAGCTTGCTCCCATTGTGGATGGCTTTGATTACATCATTATTGACTGTCCTCCTTCTCTCGGAATGCTCACCGTTAACGCAATGACCGCGGCAAACGGCGTTGTTATCCCGATGCAATGCGAATTTTTCGCACTTGAGGGACTTTCTCAGTTGATGTTCACCATTAGCCGCATCAAATCGCATTATAATAAGGAACTGAACGTGACCGGTATCCTGATTACGATGTATAACAATCGCCTCATTCTTTCTGCACAGGTTCTCAATGAGTTGAGAAAACACTATGCGGACAAGCTGTTTGAGACGACCGTTTCCAGAAATGTTAAGCTTTCCGAGGCTCCCAGCTTTGGTTTGCCTGTTTACTACCACGAAAAGCGCTCCAAGGGTGCTGTTGAGTACCTGAATATTGCAAAAGAGCTTGCAGAGCGCATTTAAGGAGGTAGAAAATGGCAAAATCAAGAAGTGGACTGGGGCGCGACTTTTATTCCTTGCTTGATGATAACATTTTGGCAAGCGACAAAACATCTGCCGCCACCAATTTGCGTATTTCTCAGGTAGAACCGCGCAGTGATCAGCCCAGAAAGGAGTTTTCTCCCGAGGCGCTCGGTCAGTTGGCTGATTCTATCGCACAATTTGGCGTTTTGCAACCCATTATCGTGCGTGAAAGCGCGCTTTTGGAAGGGAACTACGAAATTATTGCCGGTGAGCGCCGTTGGAGAGCCTCTAAAATGGCGGGCTTGAGCGAAATCCCTGCTGTTATTCTTGACGGAGACGATCTCAAAGCAGCTCAAATTGCCGTTATTGAGAACGTTCAGCGCGAGGATCTCAATCCCGTGGAAGAAGCTTTCGCTTATGACGCTTTGATCGAGCGTTTTGGTCTGACACAAGAGCAGGTTGCAAAGCAAGTGGGCAAGAGCCGTTCGGCAATTACCAACTGTTTGCGTCTTTTGGATCTTCCCGACGAGGTTTTGGATCTTTTGAAGAGGGGCGAGCTTTCCGCCGGACACGCGCGCGCGCTGCTTGGTCTTGATAATGAAGATCAGATGGCGCCTTTGGCAATGAAAATTGTCGAAAAAGGTCTTTCTGTTCGCGACGTTGAGCGCACGGTTCGTTTGATGAACTATACCCCCGCTGAGGTAGATACCGCCGAGCAAAACGAGGCAAAGCAAAGAAAGGCTTATATGCACGACCTTGAGCACCGTGCGGTTTCCATTCTTGGCAGACGCGTTAAAATTTTGAAAACAGCAAAAAAGAAGGTCGTTGAGCTGGCTTACAGCGACGATGACGACCTGGCAGAGCTCCTCAAGAGCATTTGCGGCGGAGACTTTTTCGCCGACAACGATTAAGATATTTGGAGAAAAACAATGTTAGATATCAAATATATCAAAGAAAATCCCGAAGAAGTGATTGCAAGATTGGCAAAAAAAGGAAAAGATGGAAAAAATGATATAGAAATGATTCTTTCCTTGGATGCTGAACGCCGCGCCATCATTGGCGAGGTTGAACAACTGAAGGCTGAACAAAACAAAACAAACAAGCTTATCCCTCAATATAAAAAAGAAGGGAAGGATATGTCCGCGATTTTTGCCGAAATGAAGGAGCTTGGCGCAAAAATCAAGGCTGACGACGAAAGACTCCGCGAAGTTGAAACGCAACTGACCTCTTTTATGCTCGGACTGCCCAATCTTCCCGATAACGATCTGCTCCCCGGCGGAAAAGAGAACAACGAGCCTCTGCGCTACTACGGTGAACCCAGAAAATTCGACTTTGAATTCAAAAATCACGTTGATCTGTGCACCGATCTTGGTCTGATCGACTACAAACGCGGCGCAAAGCTCTCCGGTAATGGATTTTGGATCTATTCCGGCCTTGGCGCACGCCTCGAATGGGCGCTGCTCAACTACTTTATCGACTTCCATCTTGGAAACAATTACCAGTTGATGCTCGTTCCTCATATGCTGGGCTACGAGTGCGGTCTGACCGCAGGTCAATTCCCCAAGTTCCAGGATGAGGTTTATTGGATGGAGACCGCAGAGGACGAAAGACGTCGTTTTATGCTTCCCACAGCAGAGACCGCGCTGGTTTCTTTGCACCGCGACGAGATCTTGACCGAGGCTGATCTGCCTAAGAAGTATATTTCCTACACGCCTTGCTTCCGCCGTGAGGCAGGCTCTTATCGCGCTGACGAGCGCGGAATGGTTCGCGGACACCAATTCAACAAGGTTGAAATGGTTCAGTACACGCTGCCCGAAAAGAGCGACGAGGCGTTTGAAGAGCTTGTTGCCAACGCCGAGAACCTTGTTAAGGGTCTGGGCTTCCACTTCCGCACCGTAAAGCTTGCTGCGGAGGACTGCTCCGCTTCGATGGCGCGCACCTATGACATTGAGATCAACATTCCCTCGATGAACGGTTACAAAGAGGTTTCCTCTGTTTCCAACGCGCGCGACTATCAGGCAAGACGCGGCATGATGCGCGTAAAACGCGAGAATGGAAAGACCGAATTTTTGCACACGCTCAACGGTTCCGGCCTTGCAACCAGCCGTATTTTCCCGGCTCTCGTAGAGCAGAACCAGAACGCCGATGGCAGTGTGACCGTGCCCGAGGTTCTTCGCAAGTATATTGGTCTTGACGTTATCAAAAAGTAATTCTTCTCCGATCTAAAACCGTAAAGGAGAGCAAATATGCCAAACCCTGTTACTGTTTTTCTGCGCGCCGGCAGCTCCTCTTTTTGGGAGCAACTTGCAGGATGGTATCAAAATTCGACACTTGGTGAGCTGATCGCTTATTTTAAGGAGACCTATTTTACCGTTCGTTTTGGCGCGTATGATAATTTTTCTGTTACCGAGCAAACCGCAAGCATTGTAAACAAAATCATTCCCGCGCTCATTTGGGGCATCATTATTGCCTCTGTCGCAACCGTCTTTTGCCGCCGCATTGTGGGCGCTTTTGTAAGGACGTTGATTGAAAAAGAGGCTCTTTCTCCCGAGACGGGTGTGACGTTGTTTGATACCGGTGCGTTTCGGAGCACGATCATTCGTCGCGAATTGTGCCGCAGTGCGTTTTTGCGCAAGGTGGTATTCTGCCGCGAGGAACAAGCGTTTTTAGAGGAAAAAGGGAAGGACGCTGTCTATAAAATTGATTTTACCCGAGATCATTTTTACATTCCCGAGGATCTGAAATATCGTGCACAAACGCGGTTCAATCAAAAAGGATCGACGTGGGTATATGTTGTTTTAACGGTTATTATTGTTCCTGTTGTTGTGGGACTGATCTGCCGTTTTTTGCCCAACATATTGCAATTAGCCGACTCCTTGATCACGTTTTTTGCACCGTAAAAAAACGATCACCCGTGATTTTTCACGGGTGATTTGTTTCTATATAAAGCAAGGGGCGACCATTGGTCGCCTCTAATTTTATGAGATAGGGAACAAAGTGAGCACAAGCTCGTTCTGTGCGCCGCGCGCGGAGATAGAGGAGAGGAGTGCTTTTTGCCGCAGGGGCAGATGCAGGCGGAGTGTGCCGTTGGTCTGTTCTGCTTTGTATTGTGCAAACGCGGGATGGCCTGCAAAACTCGCAACATCGGCATTGGTGGGTAGGTCAAACTCGGTTGGCTTGGTTACTCTTTCGCTCACGCTCTGTTGAATCCGAATTCCATATTCTTGCGGTGCGTGTGTTAAAATTGAGGTGTTTTCTTCTGTCTCGGCAGATGTTGAGACCTCTCCGTTGTATCGGCGCATCGTCATAAAGGTGCAAAAGAGGTAGGCACTCATACGTTCCATCTCTCGCTCATCGAGCGTGACGCTGATGCGCGATACAGACATCTCGTGCAGTTTGCATCCCACGAGGTTTGCAATCATCAAAATTTGTGCCGTTACGTTGGTTTCACGTTTCGCGCCAAACAGATGATCCATATAAAAATCGAGTATGCGGAGCTTGTTTTCTGTCTCTGCTTGCGGATCGTTTTCTCCCTCTTTTTCTGCATCAAAAATAGCCGAAAACGCATACCGTTGTGCGTTTTGGTGGGCTTTTTCAACTGTTTCGATGTTCTCTTTCAAGAGAAACACCAATGCAAATTCAAGATGCGGCCACGCGGGGTAAGCTAAGAGTGTTCCTGCGGGGCAGGGAAGAGTCAAAAACGCGTTGCTTCCATTAAACAGATTGATCAGGCTTGCTGTTTCTGCCATCGATAAAGAAAAGCTTTTTGCAAGGGATGTGCCGATCAATTCTCCCTTGCGGCAGGCGGCGATGATGCGTGTGTCATCCTTGACATCTACCACAAAACAATTTTCAAATGCGGCTCTGCAAAAGCGCGCATCCTTGCCCGAGAGGAATGTTTCTTCGGGCACGTAACTTTCAATTTTGTAACTACGCATATCAAAAAACAATGTGACGCACACGGTGGAGTGCGATCTTTTGGCAGGTTCCGTCGAGGTTTACAACGTCAAAAACCGTGTCACGGTTGTAAAAAACACCGCTCGCGCCATTGGTGTAGGTAACAAAAAGCTTATCCTTTGGTCTCAGAGGTTGTTTTCTGACGCTCATATATGCAAGTCTTGTGGTATCGATGCGAACGACCGCGCCGCTTCGTGTCTCGCACTCAAAAAAGCAATCGGCAAGCATCCCTTTGCAAAACTCGCTGTCAAGACTGTAAAAACGCGTGCAATGAAGGATCTGTGCAGGGTCGCCAAACACCTCTTTTTGTTTGAGTACTTTTGCTCGATTTTTGATATACGCTATGGCTTTTTGAGGAGTTAAGAGCGCGATGCCCTCCATCTCCTCGGGAACGGTAACCTTGCAATCGGGCTCGGCAAAGATCACCACACCCAAAACAGGGGTGTCGATCTTGTAAAACGCGCGCATTTTCTCGATGAATTGCTTGGTTGTTCCAATAGGGCTTTTGAGCGTTTTATGCACACCGTTCTCTTTGTTTTGATAAAATTCGCCGTTTTTGCAACCAATCTCGCCCTTCCAATTTTTCACCTCGATGACAAACGGAACATTCTTGTGAATAACCAAAAAATCCTTTTCGAGATAGAGCTTTTTATGGGGCACGACCACGTTGCGAATGACACAGTCAAAATGCTTACAAAGCAAGCGATAGATGGCTTCCTCGCCGTCGGCGCCAAAGCTTTCTATTTCTTCGAGCGGGGGCAGATGCTCGGCTCTTGCTCGATTCCACATTGTTTTCAAGGTTTGACTCATTTTCGTTTCTCTCTTTCATTTCTTCTCTTGCAGTATAGCACAAATTCACAAAACAGTCAAGAGGGAAATCGAATTGTATCGACATATAGACAAAAATATCGCAATTCCATTGACAAACGCGAATTATTATTATATAATAAATCATATTTTTATTTTTGATACGCGCGCGTATCGGGAAAGGATGCTTTATCCTATGGACAACAAGATATCCGAGTTTTTTGGCTGTATGGTCTTTAACGACGACGTTATGCGTGAACGCCTTCCGCGTGAGGTCTACAAGTCTCTGACCAAAACGATCGCCACAGGTAGAACCATCGACCCCTCTATTGCTGACGTGGTTGCAAATGCGATGAAGGATTGGGCAACCGAGAAGGGTGCTACACACTATACGCATTGGTTCCAACCCCTCACGGGCGTGACGGCAGAAAAGCACGACGCTTTCATTTCTCCCACAGGGCCCTGCAAGGTCGTTATGGAGTTTTCGGGCAAGGAGCTTATCCGCGGCGAGTCGGATGCTTCTTCTTTTCCCACAGGCGGACTGCGCGCCACCTTTGAGGCAAGAGGATACACCGCGTGGGATCCCGCTTCCTATGCTTTTGTAAAGGACGGTACGCTTTATATTCCCACCGCGTTCTGCTCCTACACAGGCGAGGCGCTCGATAGCAAAACGCCGCTTTTGCGCTCGATGGATGCGCTCAATACGCAATCTCTGCGTATTCTTCGTCTGTTTGGCGACAAAGAGACCAAGCACGTTGACATTACCGTTGGCGCCGAGCAGGAATATTTTATCATAGACAAAAAAATGTACGAGAGACGAAAGGATCTGCTCTACACGGGAAGAACCCTCTTCGGCGCGACCGCGCCCAAGGGTCAAGAGCTTGAGGATCACTATTTTGGACCTCTTAAGACGCGCATTGCCGCGTTTATGTCCGACCTTGACAAAGAGCTGTGGAAGATGGGCATCAATGCAAAAACCAAGCACAACGAGGCAGCTCCCGCGCAACACGAGCTCGCACCCATCTACGACACCGTAAACATTGCCGTCGACCACAATCTGCTCACGATGGAATTTATGAAGAAGATCGCCGAGCGTCACGGGCTCGTCTGTCTGCTTCACGAAAAGCCCTATGCAGGTGTCAATGGCTCGGGTAAGCACAACAACTGGTCGCTCAATGCGAACGGAAAAAATCTGCTTGACCCCGGCAAAACACCCGGCGAGAATATGCAGTTTCTTCTCATCCTCGCAGCGATTATTAAAGCAGTTGACGATTATCAGGAGCTTTTGCGCGTTTCCGTTGCCTTCCCGGGCAACGACCACCGTCTGGGCTCACACGAGGCGCCCCCTGCTATTGTTTCCATTTTCGTTGGTGAGGATATGCGTGCTGTGATCGATGCCATCATCGACGGCAAGTCCTACAAGGGCGCAAAAAAAGCGGTGATGGATCTCGGCATCCCCACCGTTCCGGTCTTCCGTAAGGATACCACCGACCGCAACCGTACCTCTCCTTTTGCATTCACGGGTAACAAATTCGAGTTCCGTATGCTTGGCTCTTCGCAGAATATTGCGCTCCCCAACACGGTGCTCAACACCGCTGTGGCAGAGTCCTTCCGTCAATTCGCTGACGTGCTCGAGAACGCCAAGAATTTTGACACCGCTCTTGCAAAGCTCATTAAAGATACCTTCAAAAAGCACAAGCGTATCCTCTTTGACGGCAACGGATACTCTGCCGATTGGGAGAAGGAAGCCGCCGCACGCGGACTTGCCAATCTTGCAACCTCGGTGGATGCCTACAACACCTTTATGGATGCCAAAAACGTGGATCTGTTCTCGTCTTTGGGCGTTATGAGTGAGACCGAGATGCGCTCACGCGAGGAGATCTATTTTGAAAATTACGCCAAGATCATCAACATTGAGGCTTTGACGATGATCGTCATGGCATCGCGCGATTACATCCCTGCGGTGGAGCGTTACGTGGCACAAATTGCCGACGCCGCCGCCAAAAAGATGTCCGTTTGCCCCGAAATTTCTTGCAGTGTGGAGAAGGATATTATCACACGTCTTTCAAATGGGCTCTCCAAGACCTACGCTGCTATTGAACTTTTGAAGTGCGAGGAAACTGCCGCCGCATCGATCGGCGACGTCAAGGAACGCGCTGCTTATTATGCCGAAAAGGTCATTCCCGTTATGAATGAGCTGCGCGCCGCCGTCGACGAGATGGAAGTGCTCACCGCGTCCGACCTCTGGCCCGTGCCGACTTACGGAGATATGATGTTTAGAGTTTGATTTTTATAGAAGAATGCAGGGGGAACTTTTTTCGCGAAAAAAGTTCCCCC
>JAZNZC010000144.1:0-14822 GCA_045594745.1 Eubacteriales bacterium | reverse complement strand
GCGAATAGAAATAATTTTTGGTGGGGGAAACTTATTGAAAGAAGTTACCCCCCCACCCCTTTCAAGAACTCTCGCACAACAATTATCTAAATAGAGTTGTTAGTACGCGGACAGACGGACGACGCGAGGGTAAACCTCGCTTTGGCTACCGCGAGCGGCTAGGGACCACTAACCCTATCCGCTAAGAGAGTTGTTTTGTGAATGGAAACGCCCCGCGCGTGGCGGGGCGAGAAAGTTATCCATAATTGAAATATTGCGAAACGGTATAATTCTTTTTATTGAGGATGTACATTGCTGTTAACACCATGTACGCAGCAATACCGCAATGACCACAGATCAAGTATCCTCTGTCCTCTGAACGATTGTCCGCAACAAATTCAATAATTCGATTTTCGGTGAATAAAAGCAAAAGCTCATTTAAACGGGATATTTCAATATTGGCTTTTTCACTGAGTGTTTGTTTTGATGTTGGAACATCACAGTACAGAGCAAAAATCAGTTTTTGTCCGTCCTCACTGCAAAGTGCTTGCATTACTTCTATCGTGTTTGCGTCGAAGGGAGAAAGCTGATTGATAAGTGATGATTTTATAATACACGCTACGCCTTCATCATCCCAAATTTTCGTTCCAAAGGAACCAATAACGCGAGTATTGCCTTGCTTTTTGCTCTTTTCTTTTCCTTTGGCATTCAGTTCTTCTGTAAAATATATACCTTTCCACATTTTCCAAAGATCTTCACCAAGCTCGTGATGTGGGTTACGGGTAGGGTCGAGCTCTTTGTTTGCCCAGATATATTCCGTTGCAAGCTGTTCGATTTTATCTGCCACAACGTCAAGATTACCGCTTGATTCGGTTTCGAGAAGAACGTCTGCAGAAATTTTGTAAACATTACTGATAGCTTTCAAGTTGAAGCAATCAGGCAAGCAATCTCCCGATTCCCATTTTGATATGGCTTGCGGAGAAACACCTACTTTTTCCGCAACTTCTTCCTGCGTCATTCCAAGTTTTTTTCTATGATTGCGAAGCTTTTCGCCAAATAACTTTTGATCTAACATATTCTATCCTCCAAGATTATTTCGAGATAGCTATCTTGTGAGTATATTATATCACAAGAAAAATCAACTTGCAATAGTAAAAATGTTGAATTTGACAGAGTTTATTCTACCTGTGGTTGATATTCTGATGTCACATTGTAGGGCGACCATTTGCCGCCCTATTTTGTTTGCGGTTATCATTTGCTTTCGGGACGTCGTGGGCGCCGTCCCCTACAAAAACACCAATAAAGGGATAGCAAGTGCGCTATCCCTTTATTGTTATTCTTTTGTTAGAAAGTTTTTGAAAGGGGTTCGGGGAAAACTTTTTTTCAAAAAGTTTTCCCCGAATTCTTTTCTAAAATCATTCCAACTCAACCGGAACTCCCAGCTCGGCGGAGCGGAAGGCGGCGAAGATGATTTTGAGGTCAGTGCGCATTTGTTCCCAGGTAACGTCCTGCTCGCATCCGGTACGGATGGCATTGACGAAATGACGGTAATAGTCGTGCACGTCGGAAGCGGGACGGGCTACGTTGTAGGTATCGGTTGTAACCTCGTCGCGCGGTGCCATAGTCTTGGTAAGACCTGCAGCAGTCTTGACGGGAAGAACATCGTTCTCGTGCCAATACTTGCACTTAACGACCTTGGTCTCCTCGCGCCAATCGGTGATGAGGGCTGTTCCCTTTTCGGCTCTCATATAGAAGCGAGGCATTGCGATAAAGTTGTAGGTTCCAACCTCGATGTGTGCCTGCTTGCCGTTTTTGAAGAAAATCTGAAGCTTGAAGCCGTCGTCAACCTCTTTGTTGGTGATGTTATCGCAAATGCAATAAACGCTCTTGACGGGTGCCCAGTGGTAAACCATCATAATCTGGTCGATGAGGTGAATACCCCAGTCGTAGATCATTCCGCCGCCGTGCTCCTTTTCTCCTCTCCAGTCGGAGGGGATACCGCGGCTGCCGTGAATACGGGACTCGATATTGAAAACGTTGCCGATCTCACCCGAATCGTGAATTTGTTGCATTGCGAGATAGTCAACGTCCCAACGGCGGTTTTGGTGGGTGGAAAAATGCACGCCGTTCTTCGCTGCGGCGGCGATCATACGGTCGAGAGACTCGAGGGAGAGCGCTACGGGCTTTTCGCAAATGACGTTTTTGCCTGCATTGAGAGCGGCAACAACAACTTTTTCGTGGTCATCATTGGGAATAGCAACGGTAATAAGCTCAACACTCTTATCCGCGAGAAGTGCCTCATAGGTGGGATATGCGTAAATGCCGCGACTTTCGGCCAGCGCATTTCTTTCGGGTTTAATATCATAAACGCCTGCAAGTTCGCAAACGTCGCTTTTGAGTAAGTGTTCAACGTGCCAGCCGCCCATGCCGCCATAGCCGACAACGGCTGCTTTCATTTTTTTCATAGCTTGTTCCTTTCGGTCAATACGCGGACTTCCGCTTATAATAGTACATTTATAGTATATAGTACTTTTCATACTCTGTCAAGATACTTTTTGCTTTTTGTAAGACAAATATTGCTATATGTCGCACATATATTGCTTTCGGAAAGAAAAATATTGCAAAAAACGGACGACATTTTGACAAAATCGAAAAGAATAAAAAATCGGGCATTCTTGCTGCTTTTTCTTGACATCACGCGCACTTTATGGTATAATAATTTAGTTAAGATAAAAGTTCCCGATTTTTTACCGAAAGGATTGGATACAAACGTGCAAAAATCCGAACGTCAAAATCACATTCGCAATTTTTCCATCATTGCCCACATCGACCACGGCAAATCGACTCTTGCCGACCGCATCCTTGAGCACACCCAAACGGTTGCAAAGCGCGATATGGAAGAGCAGATCCTTGACAATATGGATCTGGAACGTGAGCGCGGCATTACCATCAAGGCGCGCGCCGTAAAACTGATATACAATGCAAAGGACGGCGAGGCGTATACCTTTAACCTCATCGACACCCCCGGCCACGTCGACTTTAACTACGAGGTCTCGCGCTCGCTCAACGCTTGCGACGGTGCGCTCCTTGTTGTAGATGCAACGCAGGGCATTGAAGCGCAAACGCTGGCAAATGCTTATCTTGCCGTGGATGCTGACCTTGAGATCATTCCCGTTATCAACAAGATCGACCTGCCCTCGGCTGACGTGGACAAGTGTCGCGCCGAGATCGAGGACGTCATCGGCATTCCCGCAGAGGGTTGCCCTGCTGTTTCGGCTAAGACAGGACTCAATATTGAGGATGTTCTGGAAGCCGTTGTACGCGACATTCCCTCCCCCGAGGGTGACGAGAATGCACCGCTCAAGGCTCTCATTTTTGACTCTTACTATGACAGTTACCTCGGCGTTGTTGTCAACATTCGTGTGGTGGACGGCAGTATTGCCGCAGGCGACAAGATCCGCTTGATGAGCACGGGTGCCGTATTTGACATTGTTGAGGTTGGCACGATGGAGCCCTTTGGGCTCAATAAGTGCGAAAGACTCTCGGCGGGTGAGGTTGGTTACTTTACCGCCTCTATCAAGAGCGTCAGCGACACGCGCGTTGGTGATACCGTCACCTTGGCGGCAACCCCCACGAGCGAGCCTCTGCCCGGCTTCAAAGCTGTACAGCCGATGGTCTATGCAGGCATTTATCCTGCCGACGGCGCACGCTACGGTGATCTCCGCGATGCCCTCGAAAAGCTCCAGCTCAATGATGCCGCTCTCATTTTCGAGCCCGAGACCTCTATCGCGCTTGGCTTTGGCTTCCGTTGCGGATTTTTGGGACTGCTCCACATGGAGATCATTGAAGAACGACTCGAGCGCGAGTTCAATCTCGATCTCATTACCACCGCTCCCAGCGTTATTTATGAGATCAAGCTCAAGGGGGGCGACCTCGTTCGCATCGACAACCCCACGAACTTCCCCACCCCCGACAACATTGAGGTGGCATACGAGCCGCTCGTCAAAGCCAACATCATTACGCCCGTTGATTATGTGGGCGGTCTGATGGAGCTTTGCCAGAATCGTCGCGGTGTATTCATCGATATGAAATATCTTGATCCCACGCGTGTGGAATTGCACTACAATCTGCCGCTCAACGAGATCATTTACGACTTCTTTGATGCACTCAAGAGCCGCTCTCGCGGATATGCATCTCTTGACTATGAGTTGCTTGGGTATGAGCCGAGTAAGCTTGTCAAACTCGACTTCTTGCTCAACGGCGAGCAGGTGGATGCGCTCTCCTTTATCGTACACGAGGAAAAGGCTTACGGCCGTGCGCGCAAGCTCGCCGAAAAGCTCAAGGAAAACATTCCACGCCAGCTCTTTGAGGTTCCGATCCAAGCGGCGATCGGCACAAAGATCATCGCCCGTGAGACAGTCAAAGCAATGCGCAAGGACGTGCTTGCCAAGTGCTATGGCGGTGATATTACCCGTAAGAAGAAGCTACTTGAAAAGCAAAAGGAAGGCAAAAAGAAGATGCGTCAGCTCGGCTCTGTTCAGGTCTCCCCCGAGGCGTTTATGGCAGTGCTCAAGCTGGATGATGAGCAATAATGCGTGAATATCACGCATTATTGCTCAGTTATGATTGCCCTTTGGGCAAGTTATGAGTGATGAGATGCTTTGCATCGTGATGATTGGCTTCGCTAAGTTAAAGTCGAATGGGCAATCATATCATAACGTTTGCATAGCAAATTCATAACGGCGAGCTTTAGCAAGCCTCATAACTCTAAACTCAAAAAAGAGCAAGCACGGTCGTGTTTGCTCTTTCTTTTTATTCTTCGTGTGTTACGGTTTCAAGGGCATCGAAATAGGCTTGGATACCGTTGAAAATGCCTTGTGCAAACAGCTCGGGGGATTCATCGAGCAACTTGGCATCGTCTTCGTTGGTGATAAAGCCCATTTCCACAAGCATTGCGGGCATAGTGGCATTTTGGAGGACACGATACTCCTCTGTTTTCATACCGCGGTTTCGCAGCCCCGTGCTTTTCTTCAACTCCTCTAAAAGCTTGCTTCCGAGGTCATACGAAGCACCTGTGCCATCAAGGGTGTAAACCTCAATGCCGCTTGCCGAGGAGATATCCGCGGCATTGGTGTGCAAGCTGATAAAATAATCCGCTCCCCACTCTGCGGCATCGTTAACACGAAAATCAAGCGCGGAATCGTTATCGGTGCCAAGAATCGTCTCGGGCGTTGGGCGAGAGAGACGCACTTCAAAGCGTTCATCCTCGGCGAGCAATTCTGCTAAAAGGATACCGATCTCATAGGTCAAATCTTGCTCATACAAACCAAGTGCCTCGTTGGAAGCTCCTGTATTCCAAGATGGCGGATGTGTAGGCGAGAATGGATTATGCCCTTGGTCGATGTAAATTTTGATTTTCTTTGGCTGAGGTATATTTTCCTCTTGCTTGGTTGTGGTTTCTTGTGTTGTGGTTTCCTGTGTTGTTGTTTCCTGCGGAGCTGTCGTTCCTGTTGTTTCGGTTGTAGGCTCTTTGGTGGTGTCCTCTGTTGTAGTCGTAGTAGTCTGTGCAGGCTTTTCATCCTCGGGGGGAGTATCCTCGGGAGTCGTTGAGATGGTAACATCAGGCAACGAGGGCGTTGTATCGTGATCACTTGTATGATAATCCCCGGGAACAGGGTGGATACAGCTCCCCATCAGAACGGCACAAACCGTTAGCAACAGAACCCACAAAAAGACTCTTATTTTATGTCGGTTCATATTTTCTCCGTTTTTTTATTTTTCCCTTTTATTTTACCAAAAAAGCCGCTTTCTGTCAAGATATTTTTATTCGTTTATGCGAAAAAATCAAGAAGAAAAATAGTTTTCGATGCCTTGGTAAATGCCTTGGGCGAACAGTCCGGGATTCTCGTTCATCAGAGCGGCGTCGCCGGGGTTGGTAATGAATCCAAGCTCCACCAAAACAGCGGGCATTGCCGTTCGACGAAGAACGTACAGCCCCGGGCGCACCTTCATTCCGCGGTCGCGCAAACCCGTGACGTTCACAATTCCGTCGATGATATCCTCGCCAAGTGAGAACGCGCGCGACGGCTCAGAATAAGCAAATGCCTCGGTGCCGCTGGCATCGGGATTGGACGAAGCGTTGGTGTGAATACTGATGAAATAATCCGCTCCCCACGCGTTAGCATCGTCTACGCGCGCACGCAGGCTCGTGGAGTTGCTTGAACCGAGTGACGTTGTGGGTGTGGGGCGTGAGAGACGCACCTCGTAGTCGGGGTCAGCTCTGAGCATCGTTGCAAGCTCTTGCCCCACGCGATAGGTGATGTCCTGCTCGCGAAGCCCATTCCCCACCGCTCCCGCGTTCGGATTTTCGGGATTGTGTCCCTGATCGATGTATATCTTAATTGCCATAATGCCCTCCGTTTTCTCGTTCTTCAATATAGTCTATGCAACACCACAGAAAATTGCCATAGGGGGTTGCAAATGAGGGGGATTTGTGGTAAAATAAAGAGGACGCGGGTTTGTGGGGGAACTTTTTGAAAAAAGTTCCCCCATGCCTCCTCAAAAACTTTCACACAACAAATAACCAAATAACGTTGTTAGCACGCGAATAGACAGTCGACGCGAGCGCACCGCTCGCTTTTGCTGTCGCAAGCTCCCAGGGACCACCGAGACCCTGCTCGCTAAGAAAGTTGTCATGCGTGAGAACGGGATGTCGAGGGCGCCATCCCCTACCGCTTTGTTTATTTTTCAAAGTAGGGGCGACCATTGGTCGTCCGCCTGCTCCTAACAATACCAAAGTAAATTTATAAAAGGAGAAAAAATGAAGTACTCTGTCCGCGCGGCGCATGCTTATAGCGAAAACAATAAAGAAGAACTGATGAAAGATTCTCTTTGCGGTTGCTTTTATTGCCTTGAAATTTTTTCTCCCACCAAAATTGAAGAATGGATAAAAGACACAAAAGGAACTGCTCTATGTCCATACTGCTGCGTTGATTCGGTCATTGGCAAATATACGGGCTACCCCATTACAAAAGAATTTCTTGCAGAAATGCATAAAGAATGGTTTGGAGATTCCAATTAAAATGATTCCCCAATAAGAAAGGACACTCTATGAGCTCCATTAAACAGATTGAAGACCGTGCAAAAGAAAAAAATCGCGTGCTTTCGGGCACGCTTTATCTGGTTGCCACACCGATTGGAAATTTGGCAGATCTTTCCGAGAGAGCTATTAAGGTGCTCTCCGAGGTGGATTTTATTGCCGCCGAGGATACGCGCAACTCGATGCGACTGCTAACGCATCTTGGCATTTCCAAGCCGATGGTCTCCTATTTTGAGCACAACAAGCGCGAGAGAGGCGAGCAAATTGCGGCTCGTTTAGAGAACGGTGAGAGCTGTGCACTCATCACCGATGCGGGCACGCCTGCTATCAGTGACCCCGGTGAGGATATGGTGGCTCTGTGTGCCTCTCGCGGTATTCCCGTGACCTCTGTTCCCGGCCCTGTGGCATCGATCACAGCGCTCACGCTTTCGGGTCTGCCGACGGGAAGATTTACCTTTGAAGGCTTTCTTTCGGTCAATAAAGCCGAAAGACGCGCGCATCTTTCCTCGCTTGCAAATGAAACGAGAACAATGCTCTTTCACGAAGCTCCCCACAAATTGCAGGCAACACTTGATGATCTTTCTCGCGCCTTTGGCGAGAATCGTCGCATTGCCATTTGTCGCGAGCTGACCAAGGCACACGAGGAAATTTTGCGGCTCACTCTTGGTGAGGCGGTGGCTTATTACAAGGAACAAAGTCCACGCGGTGAGTACGTACTTGTTGTTGAGGGTGCAAAGGATGCCGTGACCGAGAATTTTTGGGATACGATGGATGTTCCCTCTCACGTTGGACACTATATTGATGGTGGAATGTCGAAAATGGATGCCATCAAGCAGGTCGCGCGCGACAGAGGCGTGGCGAAAAATGAGATCTATAAGCAAATGGTGGACGAATAAAAAAGCATCTCCCAAAGAACATATCGAAGCATTTGGAGAAGAACTATGTACGATATTCAAAGCAGATGGAAACTCGAAAACGGCACGCTAACATATTATGGATTGAGAAATCAACCAAATTTGTTCAAAAACAAAATTCGGCTTTCGGGCTGTCAAAAAAAGATTGTTGCAAAACTGCCGTGCTCTCTTACGCAAGCAGAAATCGATACTTTGGGCTCCCTCTTAGGAACACAAATCGTTAAGTTTGAGAGCAAAAGAAGAATTCCCACATCTTTAGAAGAAGCAAGATTTTGCAAAACGTGTGTTGCCAATGATTTTATCATTCCCGGCATTGAATTCAATACCGATGGAAAGTGCCCAATCTGTCAATCCGCAAGCCAAACGCAGAATTTCAAAAGCATTGTTCCCATTATGAATTCTTTTCCGAAATCGAAAAAGTCACGGTTTGACGTTGCCGTATTCTATACCGGCGGCAAGGATTCTACATATTTGCTTTATCACTTATCAAAAGTGTTAAAGCTTCGCGTGCTGGCACTGACTTGGGAAATCCCCTATATGTCCGAATGTGCAAAGGCAAGTATTGAAAACGCAAAAAAGCATTTTGATTCGGTAGAATTTATTAGCAGAAAAATTGCAAATGACGATCTAAAAAAAATATACCAAAAGCTATATTCTTTAAGCGAAAACGCCTGTGCCTGTCCGTCTCTTGCATACGTTCTGTTTTACCCTGAACTCGTTGCAAATAAGGTTCCCTATTTTGTGGCTGGGAACGAGCCTGCACAGCTACTTGGCTTATATTTTAATCACATGGCGCCCAAAATTGCCTATTCATTCCACAGGAGTATGGTTATGAATATGCTTTTGAATGTAGGAAGGATCTTAACCCTGCATCCACCGCTCAAAAAAGGGCAATTTCACACGCTTGCTACAATGAAACAGCTTGCATACGGAGATAGCAAAATAAAGAATCTTGCTGGGTACTCCAATCAGCTTGTTTACAATATCTGCGAAGCGATAAAGGAAGTTCCAAGCATCCTACATCCCTTAAAAAGAGCCATTCGATCATCCTCTTGGTCCGGGAACATCCCTGCCTTTATACAAGTGGATTTTGATGAGATCTGCGGCGGTGTTTATAATTGGAATAAAATCAAAGATACCATCATGTGCGAATGCGGTTGGGTTGCTCCTGAGAAAAGCAACAAAGGTCTGCATACAAGCTGCAAAATTGAAAAATGCAAGGAGCATTCTCAATTTGTAAGATTCTACAATATGCGGAGCTCGATGATACCTTTTAGCGCACTTGAAATTGCCATTGCAAGTCGAAATAACAATCTGTCGCGAGAGGATGCTATTTCTGAAATAAAAGCATCTCTTGGCTTCTCTCTTGCCGAAATTCCCGAATGTGCGATTATGAGGGAGTATTTTATACAATGAATGCAGTTGTCTTTTATTCAAACACAGGGCAAAGTAAACGTATTGCCACGTACTTTGCAAATGAATTGGAATTCCCTCTGATCGATATAGAGATGAGTGGTTCAAACAAGTATCAGAACCTAATCCTTGTTTTTCCTGTGCACTGTCAAAACATACCCGATATCGTAAAAAACTTTTTGAGAAAAGTTGCTGTTACGCATCTAACCGTAATCGCTACATACGGAAAAATGTGTTGCGGAAATGTCATATACGAAATTCAAAAGAACTACTGTCCAAACATTGTAGCGGCTGCATATATCCCCACAAAACACGCTTATATCGACAGTGACAATAGCTTTTGCGATTATGCAAAATTGGTTGAGATCGTTGAAAAAATCAAAAATCCTTCGATAATAAAGTTACCAAAATTATATAAAAATCCATTCGCCGATCTTTTTCCAAAATGGAGAAGCAGGGTGGGGTTAAGAATAAGCAAAAATTCAAATTGTAACGATTGTAATATTTGCACAGAGCATTGTTCCTGCCATGCAATACACAAGGGAAACATAGGCTCCGGTTGCATCAGATGTTTAAGATGTGTTGAGATGTGTCCGTGCCACGCCTTGGATATCAAGATTGGCTTGCCTCTAAAGTTGTATCTGAAGAAGAAAAAGAAAAACGAAATCATCATTTATGTATAATTTACAATACAAAAGCACCGCGTTTTTGCGGTGCTTTCTGCTTTTTATTATTTGCGAAGGTCGATAGAGATCTTCCCCTCTTTTGCGGGGGTAACGGTCTCAACAATAATGTGAACGGTGTGTCCGCTCTCAATATAGCCGAGGCGTTCGTCAATGCTCTCTCCTGCCTTGAGGTTAAAGAGCAGTTCCTTTGTGCCAAGCCAATCGTAATATACGTTGATCTCGCCCTCGGTAAGTGATGCCTTGCAATGGATATCTCCCTCTTGCCCCTCGCCCTTCATTTTCAGCTTCATAACGTAGGTGCCTTCAAATCCCGAAAAGCTGATGCTGGCGTGGTCGCCGCGCTCCTCGCGTACAAACATAAGTGCCTTGTAGCCGCTAACGTAACCCGAGCAAGCGGTGACGGAAAGCAGAAGTGCGATGCATAAAACAATTAAAAGCGCTTTTTTCATACAGTTTCTTCCTCGTTTTTGAACAGAATATCGACTACGTGTTGCATATTTGCGGGCATGGGAGCAAAAAATTGCATCTCCTCCCCCGTGCGCGGATGGGTCAGGTGAAGTTCTCCTGCGTGCAAGCACTGCCCTATGATGTGCTTACGGTGATGTGTCTCAAACTTGGTATTGGCTCCGCCGTAAACAGTGTCGCCAAGGAGCGGATGTCCAATCGACGCCATATGCACGCGAATCTGGTGCGTGCGGCCTGTTTCGAGCTGACAGCGCAAAAGTGTGAAGGAGTTTCCGTCCGCCTCGCCACGTGCGATAACAGACCAATGCGTTACCGCCTCGCGCGAGCGCAGGTCGCTGTTATGAATGACCGCCATCTTTTTGCGGTCTATGGGATGACGTCCGATGGGGGCATTGACGGTGCCGCTCTCCTCACGGAAATTTCCGACTGCGATTGCGGTATAGATACGGCTGATGTGATGCCCTTTGAGCTGTTCGGAGAGGAACAGATGGGCTTCATCATTTTTGGCAACCACCAAAAGGCCGCTCGTATCCTTATCGATACGGTGCACGATGCCTGGGCGGATAACGCCGCCTACTCCCGACAAAGACGCTCCGCAATGATACAAGAGCGCGTTGACAAGCGTTCCCGTAGGATTGCCTGCGGCGGGGTGCACGACCATTCCAACCGGCTTATTGATGACGATAATATCCTCGTCCTCATAAACAATATCCAAAGGGATATTTTCGGGTAAAGCCTCGGCGGGCTCAGGCTCGGGGAGCATTATTTCAACAGCATCTCCTGCTGCAACCTTGTAATTTTTGGCTACCGCTTTACTGTTTACGGTCACGGAGCCCTCTTCGATCAGACGTGCCGCAGCAGAGCGTGTCAGCTCGGCGCACTTTGATGCAAATTGGTCAAGGCGTGTGCCTGCATCATCGGGCTGTACCTCGCAATACACGCGATTCGCCTCGTCAGCGTTATTCCACATCGGTGTCATTTTCTTCTCCGACCTCGGCTTCTCCGGCACGCTTTTGCTTGACCTCGCGAACGACTTCACGAACAAGATCTATGAGGAGATAGGCGATCATCATTCCCGCGCCAATGCAAACAAAGGAGTCAGCCACGTTGAAAATAGCAAAATTGATAAGGGTAAAGTCGATAAAATCGACTACGTATCCCAAAACGATACGGTCGATCATGTTTCCAATACCACCGCCGATGATGAATGCCATAGAAATTTGCATCCAACGGCTCTCGGGACGGAAACGGAACAGATAAACGAGCAAGACCAAAATGGAAACGGTTGAAAAAACCATAAATACCCAGCGGTGATCCTTGAGCATTCCAAATGCCATGCCTGTATTTTCGGCATAGGTGAAATGCAGAACATCTCGCCAAAGCGGGAAAGAAGGCTCTCCTTGCAGATAAACAACAGCCAGCCATTTTGTAAGCTGATCGAGACCGATAACCCCTGCAATGATAGCGATCAATACAATGGTCATAAAATACTCCTTTCTTTGGAAAGATAAGTGCGGAGAGGGATACTTTTTTACAAAGCATCCCCTTCCCTCTAAAGTCAAAATTATTTCAGAATATCGCGGCAACGAGCGCAGATAAATCCACCCTCGCCGTCGTCCTCTCCCTCGGTGGAGAAGCTCCAGCAACGGTCACACTTACAACCGTCGGCAGGCTCAACCAGCACGCCAAGGTTACTCTCTTCACCAACGAATACACCCTCGGGAGCATTGGTTGCTTCAACCTTAACACCCGAAACAATGAATACGGTGGTCAGCTCCTTGCCGAATGCGCCAAGAAGTGCCAGCTTTTCTTCGTCGGTGGTGTAAAGGGTGATCTTTGCCTCGAGAGACTTACCAACCAGCTTTTCGGCACGGGCGATCTCGAGCGCCTTCATAACGTCATCGCGGAGCTCGAAGAGCTTGTTCCACTTCTCGGCAATGTCCGAGAAGCAGAGCGCTTCATCGTATGCAGGCATATCATTGAGGAATACGCTCTCGCACTTATCACTTGCCTTGTGAGGAATTGCCTGCCACATCTCTTCAGCGGTGAAGGAGATGATGGGAGCGAGCAGACGAACGAGTCCCGACAGTACAAAATACATAGCTGTTTGTGCACTGCGGCGAGGTTCTCCGTCCTTCTTGCCGGTGTAAACGCGATCCTTGGTGATATCTACATAGAGCTTGGAAAGCTCGGTTGTGCAGAAGTTATTGATTGCGTGATATGCTACGTGGAATTCGTAGGTATCGTATGCGTTCTTAACGGTCTTGGTCAGATCGTTCATTGCAGAGATTACCCAACGGTCGATTTCGTAAAGATCATCAAATGCAATCGCATCGGTATCGGGATTGAAGTCATTGAGGTTTGCAATCAGGATACGAACGGTGTTACGGATCTTACGGTAAGCATCGGAGAGCTGTTTGAAGATGACATCGGAGACGCGAACGTCTACTCGGTAATCGGAGGATGCTACCCACAAACGAACGAGGTCGGAGCCGTATTTTGCAACGATATCCGAGGGAACGATAACGTTACCCAAGGATTTGTGCATTGCCTTACCCTCGCCGTCAACGACCCAGCCGTGGGTCAGAACAGTCTTATAGGGAGCTTGTGCATTACCGGTAGAACCAACAGCGGTGAGAAGCGAGGATTGGAACCAGCCTCTGTATTGGTCGGCACCCTCAAGGTACATATCGGAGGGCCAACGCTGCTCGGGGTTGTTCTCCATTACGGCAAAGTGCGAAGAACCGGAGTCGAACCAGCCGTCAAGCGTATCGGTTTCGGTGGTAAAGGTCTTGCCGCCGCACTCGGGGCAGACGAAGCCTTCGGGAAGCAGTTCGGCAGCGCTCTTTTCATACCAGATGTTGGAGCCATGCTCGCCAAACAGAGTTGCTACGCGCTCGATGGTCTCATCGTTGCAGATGGGCTTCTTGCAGCAGTCACAGTAGAATACGGGAATGGGCAGACCCCAATGGCGTTGACGGGAGATGCACCAATCGGCTCTCTCACGCACCATCTGCTTGATGCGGTCTCCGCCCCACTCAGGGAGCCATTCTACCTTTTCGCAAGCCTCGACGGCTGCATCCTTGAAAGCATCTACCGAGCAGAACCACTGGGGCGTTGCGCGGAAGATAATGGGGTTCTTACATCTCCAGCAGTGCGGATATTCGTGCTCGATCTCTGCGGATGCAAAGAGAGCACCGGTCTGTTTCATATCCTCGAGAATTGCTTCATTGGATTTGTCATAACGCAGGCCTGCAAACTTGCCTGCTTCCTCGGTCTGATAGCCGCGGTCATCCACGGGAACGAGGGGAGGCAGACCGTAACGACGGCAGGTAACGTTATCGTCTGCACCAAAGCCGCCTGCGGTGTGTACGCAACCCGTACCGCTTTCCATCGTGACATAGTCTGCTACGACTACAAGGCTGTCGCGATCAAGGAAAGGATGCTGTGCGGTCATATATTCAAACTCCTTACCCGCGCGGCGGTCAAGGATCTCATAGCTTTCAATGCCGCCCTCGAGCATGGTTTTCCCGCAAAGTGCTTCGGCTACAATGTAACACTCACCATTTTCTGCTTTGACGATGACGTAGCTTTCCTCGGGGTTGAGCGCGATGGCTTGGTTGCCGGGGAGCGTCCAGGTTGTGGTCGTCCAAATAACGAAATAGGTCTTGTTAATATCGCAGATATTTGCAAGCTTTCCTTGGTCATCTTTGACTTGGAACTTGACATAGATAGAAGTGCAGGGGTCGGTTTGATACTCGATCTCTGCTTCTGCGAGTGCAGTCTCATCGTTGGGGCACCAATATACGGGCTTGAGTCCCTTGTAGATGTAGCCCTTTTTATACATTTCGCCAAAAACCTTGATCTCGCGCGCCTCAAACTTCTTATCCATGGTCAGATAGGGCTTTTCCCAATCCGCGGTGATACCCAGGCGGATAAACTGCTCCTTCTGAATGTTGATAAAGTTTTCCGCAAATGCATAGCACGCGTTGCGGAACTCGGGAATGGACATCTTTTTGCGGTTGAGCTTGCTCTGCTTGATGATGGCAGACTCGATGGGCATACCGTGGTTATCCCAGCCGGGGATGAAGGGAACGCGATAACCCATCATCTGGTGAGATTTGTTGATGAAATCCTTCAGGGTCTTGTTGAGCGCGTGACCCATGTGGATATTGCCGTTGGAAAAAGGAGGGCCGTCGTGCAGAATATAGAGAGGCTTATCCTTTGCATTCTCCTGCATTCTGTTGTACAGATCGATCGAGTTCC
>JAZNZC010000143.1:0-10314 GCA_045594745.1 Eubacteriales bacterium | reverse complement strand
CCAGCTGAGCAAGTCTCCGATGTAAACACCGGTCACCTCGCGGGAGCTGTCCGCCAAGGAAAGAGGTTTTAAGGAAAGCTTTTCTGCAATCTCACAAACTTTCATTATTCTTCCTCCTTCTTGCCTTGCTCGTCCAAGCGTATGCTTTTTTCTACCGGACACCCATCGCGCTTTGCATTTCCTCTGACAACATCCTCGGCGAATGCGCGGCAAGTGGGAGCACCGCAAGCACCGCAGTCAATTCCGGGGAGTACATCACGAAGCTTTTGGATATCTGCCATCATGCGCAGAGATTCTGCAAAGTTTTCGCTCAGTCGCTGTATGGGACGGTAGGTGGGCATATTTTCAAAAAAGTAATGTTCGGGAATATATTCTTTCTCATCTTCGCTCAAATAGTTTTGAGAGACCGGCAGATAGCGACGCAAGGTCTGCAATCTTGCCTTGGCAACAAAGGGGTTTTCCAAGGCCATCACACCGCCTACGCATCCGCCCGGGCAGGCGTGGAGCTCTATGAACTCAAGCGAGGAGATGTTGCCGTTCTCCAACTGATCAAGCACGCGATTGACATTCTCAATGCCGTCGGCGGCAAGATATTTATCGTTGAAGATAGCCGAGCACTCACCGCCCGAGGTCGCCCAGCCGATGCCGATCATACCCGAGTGGGAGATGGGTGCAGGCGTGCTTCCGCGGCGCATTACATTGATGAGATTGAAGTAGATATCACTGATGGAAAGAACCTCGTCAACCTCACTCTTGTATTCTCCAAATCCGTTTCTCACATAAGAAACCTTTGCAGGACACGGAGAGATGAAGCAAACACAGATATCCTCGTCCTTCAGTTCGGGGTGTTCGCGTTTTGCCTTGTCACGCGCCATTCGAGCGGCGATCTCCATAGGCGGGAGCATTTGCATAATGTGCTTCTTGAGCATTGGATAGCGCAACGAGATCAGGCGCAAAACGACCGGGCAAGCTGAGCTGATAACGGGCTTGATAACACTCTCATTTTTGAGGTAAAGACGCGTGTAAGCGGAGACAAGCTCAGCAGCCTGCGCAACCTCTACCACATCGTCAAAGCCGATATCGATCAAGCCTTGCAGGACGTAGTCGACGTCGTCAAGTTCATCAAATTGACCGTAAAGTGTAGGAGCCGGAAGTGCGATCTTCCACTTATACTTCATTACGGCATCCAGCTTGCTGTAAGTTGCCTTTTTGGCATTGTTCGGACAGTAACGAATACACACACCACAATCAATGCACCTATCGGGATTGATAATGGCGTGCCCGTCCTTGATCCGGATTGCCTCGGTCGGGCAACGTTTGAGACACATTGTACACCCCGTGCATCTCGAAACGTCGAGTGAAACAGAATGCTCATAGGTATTCATTGGTGACTGTATCTCCTTTTTGAAAATTTAGAAAAATTACGAAAGGTTGACTGTCATCAAAATTTTAGTTCCCTTGCCGAGAGCTGAATCGATTGTTATAGAGTCGGAATAACGCTTCATATTTGGAAGTCCCATTCCCGCGCCGAATCCGAGCGAGCGGATATTATCGGGAGCGGTGGAAAATCCCTCTTGCATAGCAAGATCAATGTTGGCAATACCGGGGCCGTTATCGTTGAGGTGGATTTCTATGCGATCCTCAAAAATCAGCACGTCAGCCTCGCCGCCTCCGGCGTGAATGACCATATTGATCTCGCCCTCATACATAGCGATAGAAACCTTGCGAATGATCTCGGGAGAGATACCAAGCGAGCGCAGATTCTTTTTGACCTGCACCGATGCTTGCCCTGCCGATGTGAAATCATCACCGTCTACCGTAAAATGAAAACGAACCGCTTCACTCATATGGCGACTCCCTTTGCGCCAAGACCTGCTGCATACAGCTTTCCGCAAGCCTCATACATTCTCTTGCGCGTCTTCAAAAGTACCATACCGTGCTCTTTTGCCAAGGAGATCATTTCTTGTGTGGGAGCCTTAGAGCGGACGAATACGACACAAACCATATCCATCATCTCTGCTGTTCTGACCACCTGCGGATTGACAAGTCCCGTAAGAAGAACTGCCTGATCCTTTACGTATGCGAGAACGTCGCTCATCATATCGCTTCCGCAAGCAGAAGAAACTTCTTCATCGAGCTGATCCTCGCCGCACACAATCTCTGCCTCCAAGAGTTCTTGAATTTGAGAAATTTTCATAAGCGTTTTTCCGGCCTTTCAGATGTAAGATTATTTGTACTTTGCAAGAATGGAATCGACGTCGTCAACCGTCAGTCTGCCGTAAACCTCACCGTTAACCGTGAGAACGGGAGCAAGACCGCAAGCACCGATGCAACGAGTTGCTTCGATGGAGTACTTTCCGTCGGGAGAAGTGCTGCCAATGGCAACGCCAAGCTTTTCGGAAATTGCGTTGATGATGTCGCCGGAACCCTTTACGTAGCAAGCTGTGCCGAGGCAAACTGCGATAGCATATTGACCGTCGGGATTGAGCTTAAACTGTGCGTAGAAGGAAACGATACCGAAGATCTCTTCGAGCGATACACCGGTTTTGAGCGCGATGATCTCTTGAACTTCATAAGGCAGGTAACCGTAGATCTCTTGTGCTTCCTGCAAAATGGGCATCATAGCTCCCTTTTCGCCGGCGTGCTTTTCGATAACGGCAAGAAGCTTTTCTTCCTGCTCTTTTGTTCCGTGAAAATCGACCGTAGTCAATTTCTTTTTCATAATTTCAAACCTCCTGAAATAATTTATGTCGGAACGATTGGCACCAAAAACGCTAAAAAAGTCTTTGTTTTTGCCGTTTTTAGTGCTGTTCACATAATTGGACATCTTATTATACTATATTTTTTTGAAAAAGTCTATACCTTTTCGTGAAAAAGTTATTTTTTTATCAATATTTTATTATAAAAGCACGAAAAAAGAAAAATCCACCCGCAATTTATGCTTTTGCAGGAGGATTTTTCCGTTTTTATACAAGTTTGAAGAAGAAATTGACCGAATCCTCGACCCAATTCGCACAAGGATGCGGAGCAAGAGGCGCGGACTTGGGCTCTGTAACGTAGTTACCGAGTCCCGTGCCGTGTCGGTCGCCGCTCCAAATGCGGATCTCGTAAGGAACTTTCTTTTCTGCAAGCGCTAAAGCAAACTCCAACGAGGCTTTGGCAGGCACGGTGGAATCCGAGGTGGTATGCCAAAGGAAGGTCGGCGGTGTCTCTTTGCTAACTTGGTTTTCGAGATTGAGAAGATTCTGTATCTCGGTGGTGAGCTCCTCTTCCCTTTGCGAGAAAAGATTGAGATAAGACCCTTTGTGGGATGCAACATTGATAACAGGATATGCCAAGAACATAGCATTCGGACGATAGAGCGCGCGATCATTATCTAAATACTCGTTAAGGCAAGCGTGATTCCATAGCGTACCCGTGCAAGCCGCGAGGTGTCCGCCCGCCGAGAATCCGCAAATAGCAATTTTGGCAGGATCAATGCCGTATTCTTTTGCGTGCTCGCGCACAAAACGAATTGCCGTCAAGGCCTCAACAAGTGCTTGCGGAAAACGCGCAGGATAAACACTGTAATCTAAAACAAATGCACAAAATCCGCGTGCGAGATAGGAGAGCGCAATCGGCTCTCCCTCGCCGGGGTAGGTCATTTCGTAACCGCCGCCGGGCAGAACAACCACAGCAGGATGGTTCTCTTTGAAATATGTGCGCGGTGCGGCATCGGGCAGATAACAACTGAGAGGAACAGAATATTCCCCTACCTTGATCTCGTGCTTGAAATATTGCATTTGACGTCCTTTCTCGCCCTACATCACCTTTTCGAGAATATCTGCGATCTTCTTTGAAGCATCGCCGTCTCCGTAAACGGATGCGGGCATTTTCATTTTTACATATTCTTTTGAATTTGGTTTCAGCAATTCTCTTCCGAGGCTGAGGATCCCCTCTTTACTGCACCCTGCTAAGCGAAGAACACCTGCTTTGATGCCCTCGCCGCGTTCGGTAGAGTATCTTGTAACGATTGTTGGAATACCGAGTGCAACTGCTTCCTCTTGTATACCGCCACTATCGGTAATGGCAAGATAGGTACGAGCCAAAAGCTGATGGAAAGACAGAATATCCGGCGGCTCGATAATGCGAATACGCTCGTGACCGCGGATCACCTCTGCTGCACTTCTTACTTGCGGGTTGTGATGAAGCGGACAAACCGCTATCACATCGGGAAACTCATCAACGAGATTCTTCAAAGCCTCGAACATTTCCCTCATTTGAGCTCCCATACTCTCACGGCGATGTGCCGTGAACAAAACCAAACGGTAGTCGGTGGGAAGATTCCAAGCCGGTCTGTGAAAATCATTCCCCAGCGTAAACCGAAGAGCATCGACGACCGTATTTCCCGTAACGAATATGGATTTTTTCTTTCTTCCTTCCCGTAAGAGATTATCCTTTGCATCTTCGGTAGGAGCAAAGTGCCACCTTGCAACAAGTCCTATAACTTGGCGATGGAACTCTTCGGGATAAGGAGAATCGATATGGTAGGTGCGAAGTCCTGCCTCAACGTGCGCTATGGGAATACGCCGCTGAAAAGCCGCAAGAGCTCCCGCAAAAGCAGTTGTCGTGTCGCCTTGCACAATAACAAGATCAGGGCGCTCGGCAATGAGGATCTCGTCCAAGCCTTTCAAAATACGCGCCGTAACACTTGAGAGTGTTTGTCCCGTCCGCATCACATCAAGATCAAAATCGGGTTTTACACTAAAAGCGTGCAAAACGCTATCGAGCATACTGCGGTGTTGCCCCGTTGAGCACACCAAAATCTCCTGTTTTTTACGCCGTTTGAGTTCGAGAACCAATGGGCAAAGCTTGATCGCCTCGGGGCGCGTGCCCATAATGATCATAATTCGTTCCATATCCGTACCTCCTCGTTGACATCGTTACAATGTACGAGGTTTGATGGATATTTAGAACAATTTTATTAGAGAACAATATGAACCGGCAAGCCGTTTTCGTATTTACATTTTACCTCACCCTGAATGAGCGGGAGCAGATACTTGCAACATTCGTCGGTGACGTGATTACCCTCGTCATTGATAAAGGCATCGTCAACGTAACGGATCTTGTTTGCAATCTCTGACACATCTCTGTGCCAAAACTCAATACTATAATTTTCACTCGGAAGACGTTCCATCGTCATCATCTGTCTTGTAATGCCTTCTTCAGCTGCAGTAATTGCTGCTTCGCCAAGCATAACAGACTCCATCAGGTCGCCTTTCGACGCCAGATGTGCAGCACAGCGTTGCGGCAGATTGAGTTCAATAGAGCGAACCTTGCAGCCGATCTCTGCCTTAATGGCAAGCTCAAGCGCCTTACCCGTGCCTGCAAGATATGCGTGTCCGAAAGCATCCTTAACTCCCGTTTGTGTACCCTCACCAACGTAGTGCCCGTCAGCAAAACGAATACCTTCGGAAACTGCAACTACCACATTTGGATGCTTTGCAAGTGCTGCGCGAACATCTGCGAAGAAACGTTCCATATCAAAGATACGCTCGGGCAGATACACAAGATCGGGCTCAATACCATTAACGACTCTGCCAATGGCAGAAGCTGCAGTCAGCCAGCCTGAATCACGCCCCATAATTTCGATAATGGTGACGGCAGGAATTTGGTATACAGCGCAGTCGCGGATGATTTCTTGTGTAGTAACCGCAATGTATTTTGCGGCAGAGCCAAAGCCCGGGGTGTGGTCGGTACCTACGAGATCGTTATCGATGGTCTTTGGAATACCGAGAACGACCATTTCATAGTCGTGTGCTTTGGTGTATTCAGAGAGCTTTGCAACGGTATCCATTGAATCGTTGCCACCGATGTAGAAGAAATAGCGAATATCGTACTTTTTGAAGATCGAAATTAAATTTTCATAAAAAGCATCGTTCTCCCCCATTTTTGGCAGTTTTTTGCGACAAGAACCGAGAGCCGCCGCAGGAGTATGTTCTAACAACTCGAGATTCTTCTCTCCCTGAAAATGGGCGGAAAGATCGATCAGATCCTCTCGCATCAATCCTTCAATGCCGTTGCGCATACCGTAAAGCGTTTGAATACATCTGCTTTTACGGGCACCGCGAATAACACCTGAGAGCGTTGCATTGATGGCCGCTGTCGGGCCGCCGCTTTGTCCTACCACTGCATTGCCAAAAAGTTGTTTCATAGTCTTTGATCTCCATTTCTCAATTCTGCATTAAGTATATCACACAAGCGCGCGTGTGTCAACAAGAAAAGCGGCGTACAAGCAAATTTTTTCGCGCGCCGCATATATTGGTGCAGAACACAAAACGGAGGTGGATTTATGTTCACAACACTTTTTTCTTGCATTACACGCATCCTGCATCTTGTCCTTGGCATCAACACACCGCAAACCTTCCCTCCAACTCTCTCCGATGAGGAAGAACGTGCCTGTTTTCTCGCGGCTGAGGGCGGTGACGAGGATGCGCGTCAAAAACTCATTTTGCACAATCTGCGCCTCGTCTCGCACATCGTGCGAAAATACTATTCGGGAGCAAAATCTCAGGAAGACCTCGTTTCTATCGGAACGATAGGACTGATAAAAGCGGTCGATTCGTTTAACATTCATCTTGGCGCAAAGTTTGCTACCTATGCCGCAAAATGTATTCAGAACGAAATCTTGATGTATTTCCGCTCTCAAAAAAAGCTTGCATCGGAAATCTCCATCAACGAAACGATCGACGTTGACCGCGACGGCAATCCACTGACTTATATCGATGTGGTCTGTTGTGACGAGGACATTGCCGAGGAGATAGACCGCAAGATCACCACCGAAAAAATGCTTGTTTATGTAGAAAAGTTGCTTTCTCCGCGTGAGAGACAGATCATTATGATGCGCTACGGGCTTGGTGGTATCAAAGCACAAACGCAACGCGAGATCGCACAGTCGTTAGGTATTTCACGCTCTTACGTCTCGCGAATTGAAAAAGCGGCACTGACTACCTTGCGTGATGCGCTGAAATAGAGAGATCCCCACGGCATACAGTGCTGTGGGAATCTTGACTTTAGTTGAATTTTTCTTCGTAGTAAAGATAGGTAGGAAGATACGAAGTATCAGATTGAACTGCCGTAGGATTGGTAACGGCATCGGGATTCATCTGCGTTGTAAATGTCAGCGTTTTGCCATCGGTCGTGCGGCAAACGATGTGTCCTTGCAGATCCGTGCGGTAAAGCTTAACGTCAGCATCGCGATAGCGTGAAAGGACTGATTCGTGAGGATGACCGTAATCATTGTTTCTGCCACAGGAAATCACGCCGTATGTAGGAGCAACCTCGCGCAAAAAGCGATAGGAGCTCGACGAGTAGCTGCCGTGATGCCCCACTTTGAGCACATCTGCTTTGAGATTTGTTTCTGCATCCAACAGATCCCTTTCCGCTACGCTCTCCATGTCACCTGTAAAAAGGAATGTAAGATCGCCGTATTCTATGCGAAGAACGATCGAGGTATCATTCACATCCTCGTAGTCAAGGCGCAAAGGCCCCAAAACCGTTACCCGCGCCGAGCCAAGTAAAAAGCTTTCGCCGGGTGTTGGAATGATCAATTCTTTCTTCAAATTGTAGCCAACGTAATTGGCAAAATCGCGAAAAGCTTTTGTACTGTAGGTTTTTGCCGAGCAATAGATCTTATCAGCGGTCGTGTGACGCAAAACACCTTTCAGACCGCCTATATGATCCTCGTGCGGGTGTGTACCGATAACATAATTCAAATGCGTTACATTGTATTCCTCTAAATAATCTTGAACCAAATCGGTATCAGCCACGTTTCCGGCATCGATGAGCATAGCTTGTCCGTCACAAATAATAAGGGCTGAATCGGCTTGTCCTACATCAATAAAGTGGGCTTCAAAATAGGAATCTTCCCCCGGGGTAGGTAGTTCCGGAGGTTCCGGAGTGGTTACTTCTTCTGTCTGTTTGGGGAGAAGATTGGAAATAAACGTCGGAATTTCGCAAGAAGAAAGTGCAAAAAGCAGTAAAACGACCGCCAAAAGCGCCGCTAAAATACGCTTATTCATAGTGTTCTTACCTTTCATTTATTTGTTAAGAGCCGAACTCTACCAGTTCAAGCCCCTCGTTGTTATCGAGTGTGTGACCGATGTGCCACTCGCTGTTGAAGAGCAAAAAGTCGTTGCCGCGGAAGTCTTGCACCCATTTGACGTCAAACAAACGTAGCTTTTTTGGATCAATGCCGTTTGCAATGCGTCGGATATACTGATAAGATTGCGGATATTGACGGTAAGTGACGCCGTATTCGGCTTTCATACGGGATTCCAGCACGTCGTATTGAAGCATACCGACAACACCAACGTAAACGCGTTCAAGACCGCCGCCCGGCTCAATAAAGATCTGAATAGCACCCTCTTGTGCGATCTGGTTCATTCCTTTGGCAAACTGCTTACGTTTCATGCTGTCGATCTGCTCGACCATTGCAAAGCACTCGGGGGCGAACGTGGGAATGCCTTCAAATTGCACCTTATTCGTCTTGTCACAAACAGTGTCGCCGATGCTAAAGATGCCCGGATCGAACACACCGATAATGTCACCGGCGTAGGCTTCTTCGATGATAGAGCGCTCCTGCGCCATCATTTGTTGAGGCTGGGAAAGTCGAAGAGCCTTATCGCCCTGCACGTGGAAGTATTCCTTGTCCGACTCGAATTTACCCGAAACAATACGCATAAATGCAATGCGGTCACGATGCGCCTTGTTCATATTGGCTTGGATCTTAAAAACAAATGCCGAGAAAGTCTCCTCAAAGGGCTGAACCTCACTCTCCCCTGCCTTGCGAGCAAGAGGTGCTGTTGTCATTTTGAGGAAGTGCTCAAGGAAAAACTCAACGCCAAAGTTGTTGAGTGCCGATCCGAAGAACACGGGACTGAGCTTGCCGCAACGCACGGCATCAATGTCGAAATCGAAGCAAGCGCCGTCAAGAAGCTCTACCTGTTCGACAAGTTCCTCGCGCGCATAAGAACCGATCAACTCGTCCATACGAGCAGTATCAGTGATATCACAAGGAATGGATGCAAGTCTGTCGCGTCCGCGGTGAGAGTCGCCAAAGGCGAGGATCCTGCGGCCGTCGCGATCGTAAACGCCCTTAAAACCGACACCACAACCAATGGGCCAGTTCATCGGATACGTACCAATGCCGAATTCTTTTTCGAGCTCGTCAATGAGGTCGAAAGGATCACGAGCCTCGTGGTCAAGCTTGTTGATAAAAGTAAAAATTGGAATATGGCGCATCGCACAAACCTTGAACAGCTTGCGCGTTTGGGGCTCGATACCCTTTGCAGCATCAATTACCATGACCGCGCTGTCCGCAGCCATCAGGGTGCGGTAGGTATCCTCGGAGAAGTCTTGGTGTCCAGGGGTGTCGAGAATGTTGATGCAGTAGCCGTCATATTCAAATTGCATAACCGACGAGGTGATAGAAATACCTCTTTTCTTTTCCATTTCCATCCAGTCGGAAACAGCGTGACGGTCGGATGCCTTACCCTTGACCGAGCCCGCGGTTTGAATAGCACCGCCGTAAAGCAAAAACTTTTCGGTCAGCGTTGTTTTACCGGCGTCGGGGTGCGAAATAATGGCAAACGTGCGTCGACGATTGATTTCTTGTTGCAACTTACTCATACTTTTGTAGAACCTCTTTGCAAAATCTCATTTTAACTTTATTATTATAACATAAGAGGCAGAAAATTACAAGTGCTTTTTTCAAGTCTTGCAAAAAACTTAACGCGGCAGAATTCTGCCGCCTTTGGGAACAATCATTTATACCCGCACTTTTGTTTCGGTTTGATAAGGAGAATGTACAAACCAAGTATCCGAAACGCAAAGATACTTTTCTATATCGCTATCTTCAATCTCTGTAAATATAGTGAACACTTCCTCACCGTCGGGCTCGATACGAAAGATCATTTTTCGACCGTTTTCCAATTCGATAAGAAGATGCGAATCATATATCACTCGGTCGCACTCTCCCGTAATTGTACTCTCAAAAACCTTGATTTTTTGAATTTTTCCACACGGGCAAGGTAACCTTTCATCACCAAATAATGCACTCTCTGCTTTTGCGAGATTCACACCAAACACCATTCTGTCAATTCCGTCAAAAACTGTGTCCATATCCCGATTCGCCGTAAGAGAGACCATACGCAAATCCGATTCGTTTGGAGGCTTGATGTAGATATTGACTTTATGAGATTTTGTCGATTCATTATTCACAGACATAGAACCGACATTAAGTCCGACAAATTCACATCCAACCAAGTCTTTGAG
>JAZNZC010000142.1:0-4810 GCA_045594745.1 Eubacteriales bacterium | reverse complement strand
TGCCGACCCGATAAGAAGGGAAATACTTAACCTCTTGAAGAGCGGACGGATGTCGGCGGGCGAGATATGTGAGCATTTTGACGTGACGGGCGCGTCGATATCGCGTCATCTGTCGGTATTAAAAGAAGCAGATCTCATACGCGACACGCGTGAGGGAAAATTTATTTATTACGAGCTTAACACTTCGGTACTCGAAGAAGTGATGCTGTGGCTGACAGGCCTGAAAGGAGAAAAACATGATTAAGAAGAATTTGAAGGTTTTGATTATCACATCTATCATTATTTTGCTGCCCATGTTGGCAGGGCTCATTTTGTGGACCCGCTTGCCCGAACAAGTTCCATTCCATTGGAACGCGGCGGGCGAGATTGACGGTTGGGCATCCAAGCCCGTAGCGGTGTTTGTTCCTTCCGCGGCTATGTTAGCACTGCAATGGTTGTGTGTACTTGTTACCTCTACCGACCCCAAAAAGCAGAACCATCCCAAGAAGGTGGTACATTTGGTTTTTTGGCTGATTCCTTTGCTCACGGTCGTGCTTTCGGCTTTCGTTTACGCAAGTGCACTCGGCAAAAACGTACGTGTTGAGGTGCTTATGCCCATACTTCTTGGTGTGATCTTTATCGCCATTGGCAATTATATGCCCAAGTGTAAACAGAACTACACTATCGGTATCAAAATTCCGTGGACGCTTGCAAGCGAAGAGAACTGGAACCGTACTCACCGCCTCTCCGGTTGGATCTGGGTTGGCGGCGGTATTGTGATGATGCTGACAGGATTTTTCAATGCGTTCTGGGTGACAATGGTCGTTGTTGCAGTTATGGTCTTGGTGCCGTTTATCTATTCCTATATTCTACACAAAAAAGGAATATAATTAGCAAAAAGCCCTCGCTCCAAACGGAGCGAGGGTTGATTTTTTACTTTCTGATCGTTTTAGGCTGATATCGCACTTCATTAACGGCATACACGGTTACAAATGCTTTTGGGTCGGTCTTGCGAACGAACTCCATCAGCTTGCGGTATTCGTGTTTATCCACAATGGTGATCACTTCTTTTTTGGGGACATTATCGTAAGCACCTATAATTTCGTTTATCGTGGCGCCGCTGTGAAGGTTGTGCAGGATGTAGTTTACGATCTCATCAAGCTTGGGGGAGATGACGCATACACGGCGCTTGATATTGAGGCCAAATATAAAGTGGTCGACAACAATGCCACCGAAATAGGTCGCGAGAACACTGAGCACGACCGTTTTTGCGTCATAGCAAAAAGCCGCAGAAAGAGCGATCGCCATGCCGGCAATGGAGCCTGCCTTGCCAAGCTCAATTCTGAAATATTTGTTGAGGATCTTGGAGACGACATCAAGACCGCCGGATGAGGCGTTGTGAGAAAACAAAACTGCCATCGCTATGCTCATAAGAAGAATATAGCACAATACATCCAATAAGGGGTCTTGCGTCAGGGATTGAAAGTTTGGAAAAACAAACTCAAATACACCGATAAATAACGGGATCATAACAGAAGAACATACCGTTTTTGCGCCGAACTCCGAGCCAACGAGAATAAACCCGATGATCAACAGGAATACGTTTAATGCAAGGTTGATGACGGATATTGGTAAGGAAATAAAGTTACTCAGTACCATTGAGAGAGCGGCTATATTGCCCACCACCACATTGCTTGGTAACATAAAAAAGAAGATCGCCGCCGCTCCGGCGGCTGCCCCGAAGGTTATGATGGCAAATTCTTTCAAATTACGAAGAAAATTTGATTTTATCACGAACATATCACCTCTGTTTTAATCTCTTCTTGAGCATTTCTCGGCATCGATAGCGAGCACGAGCATCAGGATGCAGGTGGCGTGGTTGGGGTCGCGAACGTCAATAACATAAGTATCTGTCCAGTTAAAGAGCTCCTTGCTCACATAAGCGATGCGCTGACCGCGATCGTCAAGGATTCGGTAATCCCACCCGAACCAGTCGCCCTCCACCTGCCAGCCGTTGCAGTCGATGCTGAAACGGGGAGTAAAGAAGCTGAACTCCTTGCGAATAGATCCTACGTAACGCTCCCCTAAGTACATTTCAAATTGGGGTAACCACGTCAGTACGCGTTCCTTGACCGTGCCGATCTCTTGACCTCTCGCATCATAGATGCGTAACAAATGCCCCCAAGAAAGAGCTCCCTTTACGGTGTAGAGGACATTGCCTGCCTCGTCGTAGATGTCATAACTGTCAAACCACGAGAACATTCTTTGCTTGAATAAAAGTTTCATAGTCGTCTCCTTTTGATCAGTACGCTGTTGAGATCAATACGGTTCCGTTACCTGTCAAGGTAACATCATCAAGGCATGCGGGGAGCAGAATACTGTCGCCGCGGCGGAAAGGATAGGATGCGCCATCACACTCGATCGCGCCCTCGCCTGCGATACAAAGCAGGTGGCAAAGATATCCGTTTTGCGTGAGCGTGTACGCGTTTTTATGCAAATCAAGCTTTTTCACGCGGAAATAGTCGCAATCGGCAAGCACGGTTTCGCGCGAATTGGGAAGTCCGCGAGAGTAGCGGATGGCATTGATCTCCCCCTCATCAAAGGGGCGAATGACGTCGCAGGCTTTATCGATATGTAACTCGCGCAAAGAGCCGTCGGACTGTCGGCGGTCATAATCATATACGCGATAGGTCAGGTCGCAATTTTGTTGGATCTCGGCGATCAGGATGCCCTTGCCGATGGCGTGCGGGAGACCTGCGGGAATGAAATAGGTCTCTCCTGCGCGAACCTTTTGCGTTTTGAGAACGGACATCAAGCGCCCCTCGCGCAAAGCGGCACAAAAGGCGGCGTTGTCAATACCATCTGTGAGGCCGCAAATGATCTCGGCATCCTCATCGGCATCAACGATGTACCACATCTCGGTTTTACCGCGGTCGTTTTCTACGCGAGCGGCGTAATCATCGTTGGGATGCACCTGAACGGAAAGGCGGTCGGCGGCATCAATGAGCTTGACGAGCAGAGGGAATTCGCCCTTCGATAGAGCGGTCTTTCCCATCAATTCGTCGGGACACTCGCGCAAAAGGTCGCCAACGGTGGTGCCTGCAAGAGCGCCGTTTTGAACGACGCTCATCTCCTTTTGACGAACCGTCAATTCCCAGCTCTCGCCAACTGTCCCGCCCTCGGGCGCACATTTATTCCATTCACGTGGCAGACGCGTGCCGCCCCAAATGGGCGATTTTGTCACGCCCGATAATATCATGGGATAAAGTTTTTTCATAGTTTTTCCTTTTTGTCAAAGCTTTTTCAACTTAGCGTAAGTTGCCATCAGCTTTTTGGTGCCAACGGTATCAAACATGATTTCGTAGAGTGTGTCAGCGCCCATTGACTTGACCGAGAGGATCTCTCCCTCGCCAAAGTTCATATGCTTAACGCGATCACCGGGGGCAAAGACCTCGCGCGCGGTGTTGCTTGCGGCAGGCCGTGCAGGTGTTGCGGACCTTCCAAAAGAGGGCGTTTGTTGTGTACGTGTTGCGTTTTCTGAATAATAGGTGCGCTTTTGCTGAACGGGCGCGTTGTAATTCCCATAAGAACCGTACTGCCCGTAGCCATAGTCACCGTAGCGGCTTTGCCCAACGCGAACAGCATTTGCCTGTCCCTCGTCAAGCTTTTCGATCAGCGACTCGGGGATCTCGCTGACAAAGCGAGAAACGGGATTATACATCGTTTGTCCGTAGAGCAGACGGTTGCGCGTGTGCAGGATGCAGAGCTCCTTTTTCGCACGCGTGATGGCGACGTAAGCAAGGCGGCGTTCCTCCTCCATCTCGGTCTGACCCTCGGTAATGGTTTGCATACCGGGGAAGAGTCCTTCTTCCATACCGGGTAAGAACACCACGGGGAACTCCAAGCCCTTGGCGCTGTGCACCGTCATCATCACAACGGCATCGGCGGTCTCGTCGTAGCGGTCTACGTCTGCCACGAGAGCGGTCTCTTCCAAAAATCCGGTGAGCGAGGGCTCGTCGTTGTCCTGCATATATTCGAGAATGCCCGACTTGAATTCGTCAAGGTTTTCAAGGCGTTCTGCCTCTTCGGGGCCGGCGGCAACCAGCATTTGGCGGTAGCCGGTTTTTTCGAGCATAATGTCAAACAGAGCATCCAGCGGCGTACTCTCTGCAAGACGGGAAAGATCGTTGATGATGTCTGCGAATTGCAAAAGCGTGGCGGCACTGTTTTTGAGTGCCACAAAGCTATCGGCGCGCTCGATAACAGAGAACTGACTGCAACCTTGCTCGGCGGCAATGAAGGCGACGGTTTCCAATGTTTTGGCACCGATCTTGCGGCGAGGCTCGTTGATGATGCGCGCCATACGGGTATTATCATCGTGGTTGCTGATGAGTTGCAGATATGCCACTACGTCGCGAATTTCCTTGCGGTCGGTGAAGCGTGTTCCGCCAAGAACGCGGTAAGGGACAGCCGCACGCGCAAAGGCTTTTTCAATACTTTGTGATTGCGCGTTTGTGCGGTAGAGGATCGCAAAATCGCGGTATGTAGCCTCTTTTTTGGCAACCGCGCGGGAGACTGCATCCACAAGATAGCGCGCTTCCATATTCTGATCATCGCAGAGCTTGAGGCGGATCTTCGCACCCGCTCCAGAGGATGTCCAAAGGGTTTTGCCCTTGCGCCCGCGGTTGTTGGAGATGACTGCGTTTGCCGCATCCAAAATGTTGCCCGTAGAGCGATAATTCTGCTCGAGCTTGATGGTTTTGGCATCGGGGAAGGTCTTGTCAAAGGTAAGAATATTTTCGATGGTCGCACCGCGGAAGCGGTAAATGCT
>JAZNZC010000141.1:0-10669 GCA_045594745.1 Eubacteriales bacterium | reverse complement strand
TATCGACGATGTTTATCTGATTGCCGAGGCTCTTTTGAAACAGGACGATATCACGCTCGTTACGCGAAAAGACTATATAAGTCAACCGAAAGAAAACGGATATAGGAGCTTACATTTGATCGTTAAGGTTCCCGTATTTCTATCAGAGCGTCGCTTGGAGATGGAGGTGGAGGTACAGATCCGTACCATTGCTATGGATTTTTGGGCAAGCCTTGAGCATCAGCTTCACTATAAGACAGATTTTGACGGCAAGGATGAACTCGTTGCGGAGCTTCGTAAATGTGCTGATACAATCAGCAAAACCGACAATGATATTATGCAGATCCGTTCCAAAATGGAAACACTTGTTGACATTCCAACGGAGGACGAGATTTTATTTGAGAGGATCAGAAAGCTCGATACGCCGATTGAATAGGTGTGATTATGGCTTTTACTCAAGCAAATGCGATTCTTGTACCGAGCGTAGTAAGCGCGTCGTGAAAGAAATCAAATACAAGGACGGAAATGGATTCTACACAGTTAAATATTACGATTGCAACAACGTTGGCTGTGAAGTTGTCCATAAAGCAACCAAGAATCCCAAAAAAAGAAAACAACAAAAAAATACATAAGATATTTTATACACAGGCACATCTTGTCGGCGGTCTTTTCGTTGAAATTTACGCAGAGGTAAGTAAGCTCGTTAACAATTTGCTGTTACAATAACCTCCAATAAACAGAAAGCTCACAGACAGATTGTTTGCGAGCTTTTTGAAATTTTACAGATAAGTTTATTTTCGGGTAATAATCCGTGCGTAAAATTTTATGATAAGATTAAATATTCAAGGAGAAAACCATGGGTAATCACTACATAGAATTTGAAAAAGTAACCAAAAGCTACGGTAGCGGTACAGCGAAGATCAACGCTTTGTCCGAGGCGAGCTTTGAAATAAACAAGGGGGAGTTTTGCATTTTGCTCGGTTCTTCGGGAGCAGGCAAAACGACGCTTCTCAATATGCTCGGAGGTATGGATACCATCACGAGTGGTCAGATTTATTTTGATGGAAGGGATATTTCTGCACTTTCCAAGAAGGAGCTTGTGGAATACCGACGTCACGATGTGGGCTTTGTATTTCAGTTCTACAATCTGATTCCTAACCTGACAGCACTTGAAAACGTAGAAATTGCCGCACAGCTTTGCAAAGAGCCGATTCCCGCAAAGGAAGCGCTCGCAATGGTTGGACTTGCCGACAGAGAAAATAACTTTCCCGCGCAACTTTCGGGCGGTGAGCAGCAGAGAGTGGCGATAGCGCGTGCTGTTGCCAAGAATCCACGCTTGCTTCTTTGCGACGAGCCTACGGGGGCTCTTGATTACGTAACCGGCAAGGCGGTCTTAAAGCTTCTTTACGATTTGAGTCGTGAAAGAGGAATGACGGTTATTATCATTACGCACAATCAGGCAATCGCACCTATGGCAGACCGTATTATCCGAATTAAGAGTGGTAAGATCATTTCCAACGAGTTGAACGAGAACGTTACTCCTATTGACGAGATCGAGTGGTAATCGCATGAAAGCAATATTCAAAATGACGGGGCGTACCATACGCACCTACTTTACAAGATTTATGGCGATCCTTTTGATCGTCGCGCTCAGCGCAGGATTTTTTGCAGGTTTGAAGATTACGACCGATGCGATGATCAATACGGGTGAGAGCTATCTTGCCGATCAGAAATTTTACGATTTTCGATTGTTCTCGACGATTGGATTTGATAAAGCGGATGTTGGGAAATTTGAAAGCATCGACGGAGTAGAAGCCGCAGAAGGATCGTACAGTGTAGACGCACTTGTACGCTTCAATGATAAGGTAAGCCCCTTTAAGTTACACGCGCTGACCGAAAAAACGAATTTGATATCCTTGGAAGCAGGTCGTATGCCGACCTCTCCCAACGAATGCCTTGCTGATGTAGACCAATATACTGAGGATGACATTGGCAAGACCTTTACCGTTGCCGATGAAAACGACGATGGTGTAAAGTCACAGCTTGAAGTGACCGAATTTACCATCGTCGGTTTGTGTAACTCTCCACTATATCTCGGACTTGACCGAGGAACGACCACCATTGGAAGCGGAACGGTCAGCACCTTTATCTATGCGCCCGAAGAAGCATTTTCGGGTGAAGTTTTTACCGAAATCAATTTAATACTCGACGAGAGCGCAGAAATTTACAGCGAGGAATACGATGAGCTGATCGAAAAGCACGAGGGAGAGATCACCGCACTTGCGGAAGAAGTTGTTAAAGATCGCTATGAAAAGCTCCTCGCCGAGAATCATTTGACACCCGAAATGGCAGGAGTACTTGGCTTGGAAGCTCCTTCAGCATACGTACTGACGAGAAACGAGAACGCAGGATATGTGAGCTTTGAAAACGATACTGCGATCATCGGAAGCGTTGCCAATATATTCCCGATCTTCTTTATCGCCATTGCCATACTCGTTTGCGTTACCACGATGTCCCGTATGGTCGATGAGGAAAGAACGCAGATCGGTACGCTCAAGGCAATGGGCTTTAGCAAGGGCGCAATTATGAGCAAGTACATACTTTACGCCGCCATCGCTACCATTGTTGGTTGGGGTATTGGATACTTTGTTTGCACATGGGCATTGCCGAAAATCTTTTGGCTCGCCTACAATGAAATTTACAACTTTGCTCCCATTACATATCTGTTCAGCGGTTCACTTGCCATTCTGACGCTTGCGATCTCGCTGATCAGTATTCTCGGAACGACCTATGTTTCCTGCCGCCACGAGCTTGCGGAGGTTCCTGCAAGCCTTATCCGCCCACGAGCAGGCAAGGTTGGTAAGCGTGTTCTTTTAGAGCGCATAAAGCCCCTTTGGAACAGACTCTCCTTCCTGCGTAAGATCACCGTGCGGAATATGTTCCTCTACAAACGCAGAATGGTGATGATGCTCGTTGGTATCGGATGTTGTGCGGGACTTCTCGTTACAGCATTCGGTGTGCGCGATTCGATGATTGACGTAGGAGAGATTCAATTCAATCAGATACAGAAATATGATATTGAAGCGAGTTATGGCGACGATGACGGAGCTACCGTAAAGGAAAGCCTTGACGGCATCGAAGGAATTGACCGTTATCTTGGAGTAAGACTTGATTACGTAGATTTGAACGCTGACAAATCAATGTCCACTGTGCATCTGTTGAGCTTTGACAATGCCGAGCAGATTACGGAATATTGGAGCTTTTTGAAGGACGGAGAAGCTATGACACTCCCGGCAAAGGGCGAGGTGTTGATCAGCCCCAAGGTTGCCGAAAAGCTTTCGCTTTCGGTGGGAGATACCTTTGAAATCCGTGATGCCGATATGAGAACAGGCACGGTTAAGGTAGCCGGTGTATTTGATAATCAGATCTACGATTACGTTATCCTTTCTGATGAAACCTACGGAGAGCTGTTTGGCGAATGGTCAAGCAATACGGCTTTTATTAAAACCTCCGTTGATAATGAAGAAGTCGCAAAGCAGTTGACCGAGATCAACGGCATTACAAGCGTTACACAGCTTGCTACGTTTGAGAGAAACGTGACCGGCGCACTCGATTGCCTTAACTATATCATTTGGCTGATCGTCGCATTCTCGGGGGCGCTTGCCTTTATCGTTATTTTCAATCTGACGAACATCAATATTGCAGAACGACGTCGCGAGATCGCCACCGTTCAGGTTCTCGGCTTTTATCCGAAGGAAACCGAAAGCTACGTGTTAAAGGAAAATCTTATACTCTCGGTTATCGCAAGCATACTTGGATTGCCCCTCGGCAAGCTATTCCATATGACCGTTATGAGTATGGTAAAGATTGATATGATTACCTTTAACGATACAGTTACACCTTTGAGTTATCTGCTTGCCTTTGCTTTCTCAATTCTGTTTGCCGTAATTGTTAATCACTTTATGAAACGGCAAATTAACAAAGTCAATATGGCAGAATCGCTTAAGGCGGTGGAATAATTAAAGAAAGAGGAACAGAAATGAAAAAACTTACATCAAGCATTCTGCTTTTGACCATCTTGATTTTATCACTTTCAGCTTGCGGAGCAGAAAAAGTAAAAATCGAAGATTATGAATGGAGAATGAGAACGGTTATGACGAATAATAATGATGATTTCGTCTATGCCGTGGGAGAACCCGATGAAGTCTATCCCGATGCAAAGGTAGTGAATCTATCGCTTGTTGCAAAGGACGGAAAACTGACGATTACTGATGCCACGAACAATAAGACATATGAGGGAACATATTCCGTCGAGGATAAAACACCCGATGGAACAAACTACAAGGTTACGATTGATGGCAAAGAGGGATATGCAACCGTGGCAATGACTAAGTATCACGATGGAACGGAAGAACCGACTTTACCAATCAATCTTGGTGATTATTCCATCTACTTCTACGCCGAATGAGGAAAGAAAAATGTATTTGCAGGATTATTTTGGATTTATGATTGCCATTGTTGCTTGTATGATCTTTTCGGGAATTGCAAGCGGCAAGGTGAAAACTTCATTTAACAAACATAATAGCACGAGATGTCGCTCGGGATATACAGGATACGACACCGTAAACCGACTGATGCGAGCAAACGGAGTTCACGATATCGCTATCGGCTCGGTCAGAGGATTCTTGACAGACCACTATCACCCAACGAAAGCAATTGTCAATTTGTCCGAGAGCACCTACGGCAATAACTCTGTTGCAGCCGTTGCCGTTGCAGCTCATGAAATGGGACACGTAATGCAGAAGAAAGATGGGTACGGACTTTACAAGATACGCACGGCACTCGTTCCCGTTGTGAATTTTGGAACACGTCTTGCGATGCCTCTTGTTCTCGTAGGGCTTTTGCTTGATTGGTTTTCTGTCACAGCGGATGCTAATACAGGCTTCTATATTGCTATGGTAGGCGTTATTCTTTACGGTGGATCGCTGTTGTTCGCACTCGTTACGCTTCCCGTAGAATTGAATGCAAGTCACAGAGCACAAAAGATGCTGCTTGCGGAAGGTATTCTAACGCAAGATGAGATTCCGTCGGCGAAAGAGGTTTTGTCAGCGGCGGCACTTACGTATCTTGCGTCGCTTATGACCTCTCTCGTTTACTTCCTCCGATTCCTTGTCCGCGTGCTGACGATGTTTGGAAGAAGGGATAATAGAAGATAAGAGGTTGAGAGGAACAAAATGAGTATTAAAGCAATTTTATTCGATCTTGACGGCACGCTTCTGCCAATGGATCAGGAAACATTTCTAAAAGCGTACATCGGCGGTCTTGCAAAAGCGGCAGAGCCGCACGGCTATGAGCCGATGACAATCACAAGTTCAATTTTAGCAGGAACTACAGCTATGCTAAAAAACGACGGCGAAAAGACAAACGAAGCGGTATTTTGGGATGCTTTGGCTAAAATTTACGGAGAAGCTGTGAGGAAGGATATTCACATCTTCGACGAGTTTTATCAGACCGATTTCCAAAAGATCAAGGACGTTTGCGGCTTTGCTCCGCAGGCAGCTACGGTGATATCCAAAATAAAGGAAAAGGGATTACGCGTTGCCTTGGCAACCAATCCTCTTTTTCCCACAATAGCAACCGAGAGCCGCATCCGTTGGGCAGGACTCGATCCAAATGATTTTGAGATGTTTACGACATATGAAACCTCTAAATATTCAAAGCCGAACCTCAACTATTACAAAGAGGTGCTTTCGGAGTTAGAACTTGAACCCGAAGAATGCCTTATGGTGGGCAACGACGTGGCAGATGATATGATTGTTACGAAGCTCGGTATGAATGTTTTTCTTCTGACCGATTGTTTGATCAACACGAAGAATGAGGATATCAGTCGTTATCCTCACGGCGACTTCGATAAATTGCTCCAATACATAGAAAATTTTGAATAGCGAGAATTGAAATCGCAAAATCTATAGCAAAACATAATGAGGGCTGACCGTTTGCATTCGGTCAGCCCTCATTATGTTAGCTTAATGGTGATGATGATGGTGGTGATGCCCGGATGAAGAAGCAACATCCACATGGCAATGCTCCTCGTGGCAATGCTCATTTTCAGCTTCAAGTTCAAGCGTTACGTGTCCAATGCCGTGTTCTTTTAGTTCATCACGGATTTTACTTTTAATATCGTGTGCATCGCCGTTTGCAACGATATGCATGGTGGCGTAATTGTTGTGACCGTCCATACTCCAAACGTGGATGTGATGAACACCAAGCACACCGTCAATCTCTTGAATATGTGCCTTTAGTTCGCTGATATTTATGTTATGAGGTGTCTTTTCAAGGAAAAGGTCAAGCACCTCACCAAGATTTTTTATAGCATTTACGAGAATGAAGATGGCAACACCGATAGACATTAACGGATCGATGATAGAAATATCGGTAAATCTCATTACGATAGCTCCGATGAGAATAACGATCCAACCAAGAACGTCCTCGAGCATATGGAGATTAACTGCCTTTTGATTCAGCGAATCTCCGTCTCGAGTAAGAAGTGCGGCACCGAGGTTTACGCATACACCGACGATTGCAAAAATGATCATACCATTATAATTGATTTCAGTAGGGTTGATGATGCGTAAAACAGCGTTATAAATAACCATCACAGAGCCAAACAGGAGAATCAAAGTCGTTATTACACTACCAATGACCGAGTATCTGGCATAACCATAGGTGTATTTTTCATCGGGCTGTTTTTTGCTTTTCTTTTCAAGAATAAACGAACCACCTATGCTGGCAGCATCGCCGATATCGTGTACTGCATCGGAAATGATAGCAACGCTTCCGGTGAATATTCCACCAATGAATTCAAAGATCGAGAACGCAAAATTAAGAATGAAAGCAATAAGAATGGTTTTTTCAGTCTTCATACTATTTACCTCATGTCATTATTAAAACCAACTTGTAATAAAGATTTCAAGTCCGATAAAGATCAGTATTGCGCCACCGAAGATCCCCGCCTTGCCTGCGAGCTTTGTGCCTGCCTTTTTGCCGATAGCGATACCTGCAAAGCAGATAAAGAAGGTAACAACGCCGATAAGCAGACAAGCAAGAAGTGCTTCAAGCCAATTGTAATCAGAGATAGTAAAGCCCACCGAGAGCGCATCGATTGAAGTAGCAATGCCTTGTACGAGTAACGCACCAAAGCCTGTGGCAGGCTTGTCCTCGCATGAATCCTTGTTCTTTATGCCATCATAGAGCATCTTGCCGCCTATGTAGCCGAGCAGTATCAGGGCGATCCAAGGAATGCATTTCTCAAATGCTTTGAAATACTGTGCAATAGTGGAAACACATATCCATCCGATCATTGGCATGGCAAACTGAAAGATCGAGAAAATCCCCGCCACACCGCACATCTTGCCCTTTTTCATACAAGGCTCATTGAGCCCATTGGCAAGAGATACCGAAAAAGCATCCATAGCCAAGCCTATTCCCAAAAGAATGCTGTTAAAGAAAAAATCAAATCCTAAATTCATTTTTTGTCCTCTTTTTTACATAAATGGCGCGAAGATTCTCAAAAAGTCTTGTATGCCTCGTTTGATCGGATTGGCTTTACAATCCTCCGCCGTAATGGGCTGACAGAGCTCCAAGGTTTTGAGAAAATCTTCCTTGACCTCCATAACCGCCTCGCTGTCATACATCCATGCACCACACTCAAAGTGCAGATACAAACTTCTGAAGTCGAGGTTGGTCGTTCCGACTGTTGCGGTTCGGTCATCGGATACAAAGGTTTTTGAGTGAATGAAGCCGTTTGTGTATTCGTAGATCTTCACTCCGGCTTTTATCAGCTCACGGTAATAAGAGCGAGTTGTGGCGTGGACAAACCATTTGTCTCCGATATGCGGTGTAACGATACGTACATCAACTCCGCTTTTGGCAGCCAAGCACAGAGCTGAAACCATTTTGTCGTCAATGATCAGATATGGAGTGTTGATATAAACGTAATCCTTTGCGTTGTTGAGAATCTGCATATATACGTGCTCACCTACGTTTTCCTTATCCAAAGGACTGTCCGCATACGGCAGCACAAAGCCGTTCGCATTGATGTCACAAGGCTTGCCCACCCAAGGATACCACTGTGCGTAATCCTCGTCTGTGCCTACCGTCAGCTCCCACATTTGGAGAAACATCAAGGTAAAGCTCCAAGCCGCCTTACCCTCGATCATAATCGAGGCATCCTTCCAATGTCCGTGTCTTTCCTTGACATTGATATATTCATCTGCGAGATTGATGCCGCCCGTGAACGCCACCTTTCCGTCAATAGAAACGATCTTTCTGTGGTCGCGGTTATTCTGTTTTATGGTCAGGAACGGACGGAATGGATTGAAGATCGCGCACTCGATTCCGAACTTTTTCAGTTGCTTGGGATAGTCCTTCGGGAGAAGCGCAAAGCATCCAAAGTCATCGTATAAAAGGCGTACTGTAACGCCTTGCGCGGCTTTTCTTTTCAAGATTTCCAATATGGCATCCCACATTTTTCCTTCTTGCACAATAAAGTATTCGAGGAAAATGTATTTTTCCGCCTTCTCAAGCTCATGGACGAGATATTCAAACTTTACCTCCCCCGGTGACAGATACTTTGTTTTCGTACCGTCGTATATTGGAAAACCTGCAAAATTCTGTAAGTATCGGAATTGCCGTGTACATTCGGGATTCCTTTTGATAGCAACATCGTATCCCGTTTCGGGTAAGGACATAAGCCTCTTTGCTTTTTCCTCTGTATGGCTGGTCTTTTTACGAAACCGTCTGACTGAGCTTTGAAATTCCGAGGACAGATAGAATAACCCTCCAAACAGCGGAAACAAGAGTATCAAAAAGATCCAAGTAGATTTATACGCGCCCGTATCGCGCCTTGTCAGCACATAAATGCTGACAAATAAGCTGATAAGCGACAGAGATCGACTGATGATCGCGTAGGTAAGGCTACTGCTGATCAGTACGAATATTATAAGTGCTAACTGAAGCGCAAGCAATAGGATAATCAAAAATCTTTGTCGGAACAAGGCGCGAAACCATCTTTGCTTTAACATCTTTTCCTCCTTCCTGCAAAAATGACCGCTTTATTGGAAAGCGGTCATTTTGCTATGTGATTCAGCGATTTTTGCTTGTTTTTCTCTGAATCAGCTTGACAAGCTCAACAACGGGGATGACAACCAAGCCGAGAGCAATGGCAATCAGGTATTCGCCAATACCTACGCTTGCAAAGCCGAAAGCATTTGCAAGGAACGGGATCTCGCATACGAGAGTGGTTGCAACGAGAGAGCCGATGCCTGCAATCCAAAGCGTTTTGTTCTGCGAACCGAGCGTGAACATACTTCCGCGCTGCGAACGCATATTGAAGCTGTGGAACACCTCTGCCATGGACATAGTCAGGAACGCCATCGTCATACCGTGTGCGCTGTTGGTGATCTCCCAATTGCCCGTTTCCATAAAATGACCGATGAAATAGGAAACAATGGTGAGAACCGTAACGAGTACACCTTGATATGCGATATCCACGCCCATACCGCCCGAGAAGATGCCCGCTTTGGCATCTCGCGGCTTACGCTTCATAATATTCGGTTCTGCTTTTTCCATACCGAGCGCAAGCGCGGGGAAACAGTCGGTAACGAGGTTGATCCAAAGAAGGTGAACAGGCTTGAGAATAGTAAAGCCCATCAGAGTTGCCGTGAAGATTGAAAGCACCTCGCTCATGTTTGAGCCGAGAAGGAACTGAATCGCCTTACGGATATTGTCATAGATACGGCGACCTTCCTCAACCGCGCCTACGATAGTCGCAAAGTTATCGTCGGTCAGCACCATATCGGCAACGTTCTTGGTAACGTCCGTTCCCGTGATACCCATACCGACACCGATATCCGCGCTCTTGATAGAGGGAGCATCGTTGACACCGTCGCCGGTCATAGCGGTGACGTATCCGGCATTACGCCAAGCGTTAACGATTCTCGTTTTGTGCTCGGGCTGAACACGGGCGTAAACGCTGATATTTTGGAATTTCGTCTTGAACTCATCATCACTCATTGCGCTAAGCTGTGCGCCGGTGATGGCATACGTGCCTTCGGTGATGATACCAAGCTCCTTGGCAATAGCAACAGCGGTGTCAACGTGGTCTCCCGTGATCATAATGGGACGGATGCCTGCGTTTCTGCATTCCACAATAGCATCCTTGACCTCGGGACGCACAGGATCGATCATACCGCAGAGTCCGACAAAGCAAAGCTCGGTCTCAAGATGCTCCGCTTCAAAATCAGAAGGTTGCTCACCCCAAAATCTCGTAGCGCAGGCAAGCACACGGAGAGCCTTGTCTGCCATCGTTTTGTTTGCGTTCAAAATGGACTGCTTGTATTCTTCGGTCATAGGAACGGGAGCACCGTTTTTGAGATAATGTGTGCATTTTCCGATAATAACGTCGGGCGCACCCTTGGTGTACTGAACGCACTCGCCGTCTATCGTATGAACGGTAGACATCATCTTTCTGCCCGAATCAAAGGGAGCTTCTCCACATCGGGGAAATTCCGTTTTCAGATCATATTTTTTCATACCGAGCTTAACTGCCCATACGACGAGACCCGCCTCGGTGGGCTCACCGACCACAACGCCCTCGGTATCAACCTCTGCATCGGAGCAGAGCGCCATA
>JAZNZC010000140.1:0-27760 GCA_045594745.1 Eubacteriales bacterium | reverse complement strand
CAAAAGCAACGCGAGCGTTGCTTTTGATGCGAAGCCGAGAAACAAGGTTCGCATTCTCGCCTTGCCACCGCCCCCTCGCCAGGCGGGGGCAAGGCGAGGAATATTGCCCCAAAGGTGCAAAGTCCTTGATGATTTATTTTCGCTTTTCTATTTACTTTTCCATTTTGATATGATATAATAAATTTATTAACGTATCCTTTCCAAACTAAACTTTGCCTTGGAGAAATCAAAATGAAACTAAAAAATAAGATTTTATCGCTATTTTTAGCCCTTTTTATTCTTTTTGGAATGGTTCCAACAACATTCGCAAGCACTGCTTCCCAATCGGCAGTCGCTGCCGTTGATGAAGATTTTAACGGCCTGCCCATCGGTTTGGAGCCCGACGGATGGACGGTTGAACCCATTGGTCGCACCGATGCGGGCGTTAAGATTATCGCAGCTCCAAAAAAAGCACAAGGAGATAACGCTATGCGTATTGAGGATAATTCAACTGAATATGCCAATCCCGCTCGCGTAACCAAAACCTTTGCGTCTGCTGCTGACGTAGAGCTTTGCTTTGACTACTACCTCGAAAGTGTTTCAGGCGCGAACGCTTTGGGCATTTGCAAGGACGGTATTGCAACCAATCAAAAAAGAGTGAACCTTGGTATCTTCCCCAACGGGGACGGCAGTGCTACACTCAAATACTACAATCCCCAAACAAAATGGGTGGCAACTGCTAAAAAAGATATGCAAAAGGAAACTTGGTATTCCTTTAAGATTGTGTCAAAAGCCAATTCCGACACGGCTGACGTTTATGTGAACGGTGAGAAGATTGGCTCGGTTTGGGCTGACCAAAGAATTGCAACTGTCGACCGCATTGTCTTTCATACCAACAACAAAGCAAGCATCAATGACGTATTTTTGATTGACAACGTTAAGGTAATTGGCCCTGCCGTTGTTAGAGATTATCCCGTAGTTGTTTGCAACAGCGGCAAATTTGGATTTACTGCTACCCTTTCTCACCTATCAAATCTTAAATTCGCTCTCCTTTCGGGCGATGCATACGGCATTTATATTGCTGCCAAAGAGGATGGCGCGCTTTGCTATCGCCGTGATAACCGTTGGATTGAATTCAGCGCCGCAGGCGCCGTTTGCACCAATCAAGAAATGAAAATCGTTGTGGATTTGCCCGAAGGACGCAACGTTGATTATGCACGCGTATATGTGAACGGCACTTACGTTGGTATGGCGATTTACACCAACAAATGCACAACTGTAACCGCTATGCGCTTTGAAACCGAAGGCGACGTTCGTATAACCGAAGTTTGGTCGGATACCTCGAATGGCATCATACAAATGCCTTCCCGTACGGAAAGTGCACCCACGGTATACGTTCCCGAGGTCGTCGTCTCCTCGCCCCTTTATTGCCCCCTTGATTATAATCCTTCTATCGGCAAGATGAGCACATACACCGAAGATTGCTACGTTGACACCAATAACAATAGCGTTGGCGTAGATCTTGGATATAAGCAACCTATCAACGCGATTCGTCTGTATGATAGCGATGCTGAAATTGCTTCGCGTGCCAATCATTTCACTCTTTGGCAGAGCGATGACAACAAAAATTGGACGGAGATACGCGGTTTTCAATTTAATCGCATCACCGAGGATGGCAAATGCCAAATTCTGTTCGAGTTCTCGGGCGTGGAAGCGCGCTATGTAAAAATCAATACTACAAAATACGATGAGGTCGCAAGCATCTATTTGAGTGATTTGTCTGCCTGCGTTCGCGCAGAGCGCCGCATCGCCCGTCAGTGGAAGATGGCAGGCACACCAATGCAAGCTTTGGGTGATTCCTCCCCCGCTACAACGCCTATGGAACAAGTGTTTGTGCAGAACGCTTTGACCTTTACAAAAGGTGACAGCGTCGGTATTTGGTTTGGTATTCACTCCGAGGTCGAGGCGATTGCGCTTTGCGGCAATGGTCTTGAAAATCTCGGCAAGGATGCATTCGAACTCTATTACAGTAATGATAATATCACTTATACAAAAATTGAGAACACCACTTTGAGCCGTGGAGAAAACACTTGGAGACTGACGTTTGACAGTATAAAATGCGGTTATCTCAAGCTCTATGCGGCTGACGATATGAGCATTCCCCTTTCGAGCCTTGCAGACGGTATTTCGGCGTATTCCTCGCGCGAAGTGAACACAGGTCACGTTATGCAATCGACCGACAGAGGTGCGGACGGTGACTTTTACGTAATGCCCGACGGTACACTTGTAGCATCCTACAACGGCTTTGCCTCCAAGGTTGGCACTTCGGGTGGCGGTGATGCATCCGATTCTTCGTTGAACGCTTTCACCTCCACCGACGGCGGATATACTTGGGGCGACGGCAAAAGCTTTTTGATCAAAAGCGAAGGCAGCCTCAACGTGCTCAACCCAACCTATATTTGGCTTGCGGGCGGCGAGTTGGGACTTATTTACATTGAAAAAGAAGCAACGGAAATCGCTAACATTTATATTCGCCGCTCTATCGATAACGGATTGACTTGGGGAGATGCCCAACGCATTACTGATGAACCTCAGGGATATTCCATTACCTCTAGCGGACACCGTGTTCTGCGTCTTTCCACAGGTCGTATCTTATTGCCCGTTGGTTATTCCGCTACTGTAAACGATGTGTACGGTTCAGATCGTGCCATTGGTTACGTTTGGTACTCCGACGATGAGGGTCACACTTGGCACCGCTCCCTTGATGCCCTCACGCTTCCCCACGCAGCTCTTGAACCCTCGGTGGCAGAACTCAAAAACGGGAATATTTTGCTTTCTTTGCGTACACGCGAGGAACGTGTTATTTACCAATCCATTTCCACCGACGGTGGCTTGACTTGGGCACAACCCGTCAAGATTGATATTCAATCCCCCAGCGCTACCAACACGGTTATGCGCTTGCCTGCAAAGGGTGATATTGCCCTTTTCTGGAACAACGATTTTTCGGAGAAAGGAACCGACAGACGCCCCTTGACAGTGGTTCTCACCTCTGACGACGGATTGAGTTACCACAATCTTCGCAGTTTGGTAGACTGTGATTATCCCACTCCTTGGCCAAGCGTGGCTTTTTATGGCAGAAGCGTATTCTTAATGCACGGAAATGAAACGCACGTGCGTGTGTTTGATATTGCAACACTGTATCATACCACATCAGGCAAGGTGACCGCAAACGATTTGCCGAAAGCCGCTACTCCCACAGCTGTGCTCGATAAAGTAAGCGATTGGCTGACGGGTATGAGTGAAACAATGCAATATTCTCTTGACGGCGGCAAAACTTGGGTGTTTGCCGGCGGTACGAGCGTGCTACTTAACCTTGACAAGATAAAAGCTACGGAAATTTTGATTAAGGATATTGGAACAAGCTCCTTTGCTCCTTCCGACATTCAAAGCATTTCTCTTATTCAAGAAGGCGAATCTCCCGAACAAAACACAAAACCGACCCTCGGTGCGGGCGCAATTGCCGCACTCGTGATCGGTTCTGTGGTTGTAGCAGGAGCAATCGCTTGCACTGCTTACTATTTGGTAAAAAAGAAGTCTCTTATCAAAGTGCTTTTTCAAAAAAAGCATTGATATCTGAAAGCAATTTATCATTGGGAAGATTGTAAAGGTCGAGGTCAGCGTCGGCAAACACTTGTCGACGCTCCTCGTCCGGAATATCTTCCCTATATTTTTCTTTCAGTTCCGCAAGGCGAGCATTGATGCGGGCAATCTCTTCCACGCTTTCTCTATTGTGGAAGATGCTCATATGTCCGTCTTGCCCCGCATCACTCATTGGGTAAATGACAACATTGGGATTGGTGATCTCATCCTTATGCGCCACAATGCCTGTGCTGTCATAACGCACAAGCTCGTCACCCGTTCCGTGCACGAGCATCACAGGCACACCCGAGCGATTGATGCCGTCAACGGCTGTAAGACTTGCGTATTTGCCAAATAAAATGCGGTTTTCGAGATAGGCAAAGGGGTGCAAAAGTACGGTTGCTTTGCCCATTTTGTCGGTAACAAAGTTCATCATCATTTGAATGGAGTCCGAGTAGCCCGCAATGCTTGCCGAAGCCTTTACGTTGTGATCAAAATACAATCCTGCGGCAACGGCGTATCCGCCCCAGCTATGCCCCATCAAGCAGATGGGGAGCTTGTTTAAGGTTTTGTCACTTTCAACATATGTCAGCGCGGCGTCAAGGTCGAGCGCTGATTGAATCAGTCCTATCGTTCCTCTGCCCTCGCTGGTGCAAGAGCCCGTGGCATCGTATGCGAGAACACGCCAACCATGCTCGACCATCCAAATAATCTCCTGAATGTAGCTCTCATGACCGCTGTGGATGCCGTGCGCAAATACGAGCAATCCTTTTGTGTTCTCCTCACCAAAAATATAACCTTGCAGGCGGTTCTTGCCCGAATAAAAGAAGATTCTTCGACGCGGATAGTCGTTTTTATAATGATCGTAAAAATACTCGGCTACGGGATGGGTGGGATACGCACCGCGGTAAAAATTCTTCTTCATAATCGAATGTGTGACAACAACGGCCGCGATACATAGGATCAGAAAAACCGAAAAAAGAACTGCAAAAAACATTTTATTTCTCCTACTTTTAACCTTACTTTTTATTATACCATTTTTAAGGAAAAAAACAAGGCTCATTTTTCTTTTTTTCGGGTTCTCCCCTCAAAAAATCGTGCAAGCAGAGTGAGCGTGAAGAAAAACAGGGATATTCCATCGGCTATTTTGATCATCAGATAAGCTGAGAAAGCCCACAACAGCCACAAAAACAAAAATGTGCATCCGCGCAGGATCGATCCCGTTTTTTGCGGCGTAGTGAAAGATAGAAGTGCGCATTCGAGCATCCGTCCGCCGTCAAAGGTTTGAATGGGCAAAAGATTGAGAAGCCCCAACAACAGCGAGGCGCAGGAAAATGCGATGGCAAGCTTGGTGTGCGACCAAAAGAATGATCCAATAAGTGAAAAAACAAGGCTGGAAAGAGGTCCCGACATACACAAAAGCCACTCTTCACCGTAGGAAAGGATGCGTCCTTTGACGTCGATGCGCGCGCCGAGAAGATCGAAGCGCATAGCACCTATGGGAATGTGCATCACCCTCGCCGCTACGAGGTGACCTATTTCGTGCAGAGCCGCTGCCAAGAGGCTCATTGCGGCAAGCCCGCTCTTATCACAAAACAGCATAAAAAGCAGGTAAATCAAAGCCAAAGGTTGTATCAAAAAGCGTTTTCGTTTCATACATTTCTTCTCTTTCTCTTTTTTCTACAACCTATGTGATCAAGCAAGGAGATATGCAAAAAGCACGGCGGACCAGATGATCTGTCGTGCTTCTTTATTTTATAAAAACAGTTTGCGACATTGCTTGCCGCAAAAAGCCGCCTCGAGGGTTGGCAACAGGAGCGAAAAATCCGCCACGAGCGAGTGTGGCTTTTTTTCGGGATCATCCTGATGCATTGGCACAAAATACACACACTTGCGTGAGAGCATCGTTGCAATGTTTTTCAAATTTGCCGAAAGTGCATCGTTTGATGCCAGCGCCAGGATCATTGGTCTGTCGCAACGCAGATGTGCCTTTGCCGCCATACAGACTGCCGTATCGGTGATGCCGTTTGCCATTTTTGCAAGCGTATTCCCCGTGCAGGGTGCTACAATAAGCGCATCGAGCGAGACCTTTGGGCCAAGCGGCTCGGCATCTGGAATGGTGTGTATAATGGGACGAGCGCAAATGGATTCGAGTTCTTTTTTCAGATTTTCTGCCGTTCCAAAGCGTGTATCGGTGCTAAAAACGGTCTCGCTGACGATGGGTTGCACCTCGTAGCCTGCCGCAATTAAATTTTTAAGTTCTTTCAGTGATTGCGCGTGCGTGCAAAACGAGCCGCACAAAGCATATCCAAGCATAGTGTTTACCCGTTTCCTCTCTCAAAAGTCAGAACGCCGTGGGGCGTCCAATAAAATTGAATGAACCGTCTGTCCGAGGATGATTCCCGCACTCTCGGGTGCGCATTTTCCGGGGAGCGCAGTTGCCCAAATCGAACGGATTCCCAGCTCCCCTGCCGCTGTTGTATCCACGCCACCGGGTGCGGATGCAAGATCGATGATAAGACACTCGCGTGGGAGTGTTTTCAAGACAGCGCGCGAAAAGAGCCGGCTCGGAACAGTGTTGAAAATAACGCGCGTATTGACATCGAAATCGAGACTGTTTTCCTTGATCTGCTTGGCAGAACACCCCGAGAGCTCGGCGCGAACGCAAGCCTCGCGACGGCGAGCCCAAACGGTAACCTCTGCCCCCAAAGCCTTGAGCTTTCGTGAAAGGACTTCCCCGATGCGCCCATATCCAATGATAGCAACCTTTGTGCCGTCAAGCACTACGGGAAGCTCGCGCATAGCGATCTCGATCGCGCCCTCGGCGGTTGGGAGTGCGTTTTTGAGCTGTAAGATCTCGCTGTCAAAATAATCGATCAAACGGATCCCCTCACGCTCTGCGCGCAAGCGCAAGACTTCGCCGGCGCGCCCTGCAAGCCACACCTTATCGGGAGCGGCAGTAAAGAGCGTTTCCATTCGCAAGCCATCGCCCGAATTAGACAACGGTGTCCACAAATGCGTTCCGTCAAGAGATGTGGGAAGAGGAAGCATTAAGGCATCCACATCCGATAGCCACTCGTGTATGCTTTTGGAAAACGCGGTAGCATCATCCCCCTCGCATCTGCCCCACTCGCGCACGCCGTATCCAAGGTGCGTAAGCTCTCGCGCGGCAAAATCCATTCGTTTGTCTCCACCTAAAACTGCTATTACTCGCTTTTGCATTTCCATCCTCCGACTTCAATCAATACATTGTCAGTATATGAAAAAAGCCTCGTTTCGACACAGAAACAAGGCCTATTTCACAAAAAAGGTTATGGGTTCGGTTACGTGAACAATGTTGGAAAAATTCTCAGCGTTCGGAATAAATCGAAGCAGTTTTTCCTCGGTTACAAAAACCGTTTTTCTTTCTTGCCACAAGTGCGTAACAGCGGTGCTTTCGGAATTGGAAAAGCCTGTATCGCCCACAATAATATGGTCGGCGGCGTTCATCATATCATACATTTTGTCAGCGAGTGCTGACTGCGGAGTTGAAGCGTTGATGTAGGTAAAGACCTCTCCGTTGACCGAAGCAGAAAACAAGACTGCCTCGTGGCGATCATGCGGCATTGTTGTATGATCGAATGTAAGAATTTCCAAGCCATCAACCGCAACATCATCCACGCCGAATACGACATTGATTCCGTGGCGTTCGGCTTCCCTTTTGAGTTGGTTGGCAATGGCGCGCTCCTCGTCATCGATCGGATGCGGCAAATGTAAGGTTTTGACACGTATACGCTTTGCCATGGAAGAAATAAAATAAGTATCGCGATTGTGATAATGCGAAAGGATCAAGTCGTCGAGCTCGGTACAACGCAGGTCGTTGGTAATGCCAAGAATTTCTACACCGCCACCCGCCGTTCCGTCGGCAAAATCAACCGCCACGCTTTTGCCTTTGTGTGTGAACAAAAGCAATTCTCCGCCGCTTGTGTGAACAAGCGTAAAGGATGTTCCGCGGTTTGGCAGATATGTTACGCAAAGTGATGTCAGTATTGTGACGAATGCGAGGGATAGCGGCAACAAGCACCACATCTTTACCCTTTTGAGTTTAGCGACGGCGATAAAGACGAGCGCAAGCAAAACCGAAAGCGTACAAATTCGTGAGAAGATATCGTTGAGCGGTATCAGAATACTTTCAAAACCCGAAAACCATTCGGTAATGGCGAGCGTTGCATCTCCCACAAGGGCACAAGCAACTCCCAAGGGCGGTAAAAGATAAGTAAAGATTGAGAGGATGAGTAGAAGAGACGTAGGAATGGAAAGCAAAAGTGTGGCAGGAACAGAGCCAAGCGAGACCTCTTCAAAAAAGATTGCCTGAATAAACAGCATTGCAAGGTTTGAGATCATACCGACAATAACGGCAACAATAACAGCACTAAGTATTCGGCATAAGCGTGGCGAGATGGGTAGCTTGGCATAAAGAAATTCCGTAACTGCATCAAATGCCGGCAGAAAGATCACAATAGATGCCGCGGCTATAAAGGACATCCACATACCAACATCCATAACAGCGTTTGGAGAGATGAGCAGCATAAGCGCCAAAACGGTGCTGACGGCGGTGATCGCATCATAATCGGTTTTCAAATAAAAACCGATCGTCAGCACGCCCAGCATCAGCACGGCACGTGCAATAGAGGGAGAAGCTCCCGTTAAAAACAAATAGGCAAAAATGACGGCAAATATCACACCTGAACGTATTCTCTTGTGCCATCCAAGAGCACGGAGCAAAAATTCTAAAAACATGGCGAGGATGGTAACGTGGGAACCGCTCAACGCCAAAAGATGCGTAACACCTGCACGGCGGAAGTGCAAGGAAGTGTCTCCCGATAGATGATCGCGTGCTCCCAAAAGGAGTGCCGAGGCAAGCTTGCCCGCTTCCCCACCGACGGTCTGCTCCAGATAATAGGAAGCCGCAAAGTTCCATCGCGATAGCATTGCTCGCAGAGAGAATTTGCCATCCTCTATCAGTTCGCAGTTGTGCATATCTTCGCTTGTAATGCATAGAAGAATCCCATCCTTGATGGCATTTGTCTCCTCGTTCTCCATATATTTCGTTTCAAAAGGTGCGCCTATGCCCGAGAGTCGGAAACTGTCTCCCACCTGCAAGGTCGTGGCATACGGAAATTGCAGACGCACGTCGGCGCGGCAAAGCTTACCGTTGATGCGATGAATTTCTGCTACAAGCACGCTTTGATAAGGCTTACCGACGTCGCGCTCGAGCACCACACCTTCAACCACACACTCCTCACCGATGCGGTCCTGCCAATTTTGGTAGCGTACGTGAAAGAAGAGATAAGAAGAAAGAAGCGCAAGCATTACGGCAAACAAAACCATACTTGAGAGAAAAATAGCACGTTTCTTTTTCTTCATAAAGAGAAAAATAAGGACAAGGAGTGCTAAAACAGAGGCGATGATGCATATAATTTGAACTGACACGGCCATTGAACGAGCCAAAACAGCAGTGGCAGCAAAGACACAACAAGCAAGCGCCAGCGGTCTTTGACTAAAAATATGCACAAAAACACCCCCTTTTATCTAAAATTAAGTAAAAAACAGTCGAAAATGCAATTCTTTTGCCGAATAACGGAAAAAAATTCTTGACAAAACACACTTTTTATTGTATAATGTACGAGGTGGCGCGAGTCGCCTATTTCACCCCAAAAAAGAAAAATTGTTGGAGGACATAAAATTATGTTTGAAACTCTGAAAAATCTGCTCGTAGAAGAGCTGCAACTCAACCCTGACGAAATCACTATGGAGTCTGATCTTGCAAATGACCTGGGTGTCAACTCTATCGAGCTTGCTGATATGATTATGATTTGCGAAGATAAATTCGGCGTTGAGATCAAGGACGAGGACATCTTCAAATTTGTAAACGTCGGCGACGTTGTTAAGTTCTTGGAAGAAAACGCAACAGAACAATAATTGAATACTTGCATATAATTGCGGCCCGGGAGTACCGAGGTCGCTTTTATATTGCTTGCAACATCTTCTCCATTATATAACGACAGTCGAAAAATGTCAATATATGCGAGAAAATCCGCAGAAAAATTTGGTTTTTAGTTGCATTTTTTGATTTTCTTTGATATAATAAAGGTAATTCATTAGACACGGGAAATTTTTATGAAAAAACATTTAACAACAGTCGGTTTCAATCTGCTCAAGGTTTGTGGCGCTGCTTGGGTTGGTTTTTTGATCGGATCCATCCCATTGTATATCATTCGTGCAAATAGCGTTCCAAGAAATACCGAAAACGTACTCTTTGGGATCATTGGCGGTATTGGAACAATGATAACACTTTTTTTCTTTTTCAAATGGGAAGGAAGAAAAAGAGAGTTTCGCGTTACATCTCCCAAAACAATTATCTTGTACTCTCTTGCTCCAACCATCCTTTGGGCATTGATCGGCTCTCTTTTCCCCAATCCCTTTCTTGTATTGACAACCACCGCATCTTTTTGCAATGGCGTGACAGGTGTTGAGAGCGTAATTGAGTATACTTTTTTTCAACCTTTCCCCTATGCGCTCTTATTTGCCATTTTTTATTCTGCCGCTATTTTTGGGGGTTATATGTACGGTCGTAAATTCAGCGACCTGTAACAATCGATTTATTACTTAAGTAAGGAAACCAAACTATGAGAATGAGAAGAAAAAAGCACGGTGCAGAAAGAATTGCCGCGTGCTCCGAAATTTTGATCCCCGCTCCTATCACGCCTGCGGCGCATCCGCAATCTTTCTTTGCGGATGAGCGCCCCGTATGCCTTGAGATCGGCTGTGGCAAGGGCGACTTTGCCGTTGGAATGTCTGCAAAGCATCAGGATCTTAACTTTATCGCAATGGAACGCGTTCCCGACGTGGCTTGTCTTGCACTTGAAAAAGCAATGGCGGCAAAGGACTCTCGCGCCGATAACTTGCGCTTCCTGATTGCTGATGCACGCAATCTTACCGAATATTTTCTGCCCCACTCCTTTGATCGCATTTATCTCAATTTCAGCGATCCGTGGCCTAAAAAGGGATATGCAAAGCGTCGCCTGACGCATCGCGGATTCCTTGAGCTTTATCGCTCACTTTTGTGTGAGGGCGGACTTTTGATCCTTAAGACCGACAACGAGGGGCTTTTTGACTTCAGTTTGGAAGAATTTGAGGCGATGGGACTGACTATCGAATGGCAAACGCGCGACTTGCACGCATCCGAGGCGGCTGCCGAGAATGTGATGACCGAGTACGAACGCCATTTTTCGGAGCTTGGACAAGTTATCTACTCCGCTCGCGTTCGCTTTTGAGGTAAAAACGATGCTAAAAGACTTACTTTTATCCTCTCGCAGCTATCGAAGCTTTGATGAGAGAGTGAAAATCTCCCCCGAGCAACTTGCCGATTGGGTGGATCATACCCGCTATGCGCCTTCTTCTATCAATTTGCAAATGCTCAAGTTTTGCGCTGTAACGGATGCGGAACTTTGCACTCGTCTGCTTGGCGGCACACGATGGGCAGGAAAAATCAAGGATATGAAATTGCCACCCGATGGACACGCTCCCGTGGCGTATATCGTTATTTGCGCCGATAAGAGTGTTATTCCCACGGCAGAAAACTTCGATAAAGACGTTGGCATTTGCGCACAAACAATAATGCTCGCCGCCGCTAAAGCAGGTTTTGGCGGATGTATGATCGGTTCTTTTTCTCCCGACGGGGTAAAAGAAATTTTGGAGCTTGGCGAAAATCTTGTTCCAAAACTCGTTTTGGCTCTTGGCAAGCCCGATGAGCGCGTAGAATTGGTCGACGAAGCCCCTGATGGCAGTGTGACCTACTATCGCGAGAACGGTATCCACTACGTGCAAAAACGCAAACTTGAAAACATTTTGATCCAAAAGTAAACGAAAGGAATTGGCTATGGTACAAGAACCCAACGGCGTGCTCATCGTAAACAAGCACGCAGGCGTGACCTCTCATCATATTGTGGGAGTTGTTCGCCGCCTTTACAATACGCGCCGTGTGGGACACGCAGGCACACTTGACCCAATGGCAACGGGAGTGCTTGTGGTGCTTATCGGTCGCGCGGCAAAGGCTTCGGAATACCTCTCGCACGATGCCAAGCACTATCGCGCAACTCTGCGGCTTGGTCTTACGACCGACACCGAGGATACCACGGGTACGGTGCTGACAACCTCGGAGAATATTCCAACCCATGATGAATTGCAAGCGGTTCTTCCCCGCTTCCGCGGCAAGATCATGCAAACGCCGCCGATGTACAGTGCTCTGAAAGTAGATGGTCAAAAGCTTGTCGACTTGGCGCGACGCGGCGAGACAGTCGAACGTGCGGCGCGTGAGATCGAGATCTTTTCCCTTGAGGCGACTCCCACCGAGGACACGCACGAATATATTCTCGACGTACATTGTTCGGGCGGCACTTACATTCGCACGCTTTGCGCCGACATTGGCGCGGCTCTTGGCTGTGGCGGTGCAATGGCATCGCTTGAGCGCGGTGAAGCCTGCGGCTTTGACCTATCACAAGCGCACACCATAGAAGAGCTTGATGCGATGACCTCTGACGAGCGTTTGGGATTGCTTATTCCCACAGAACGTCTTTTCTCCACTCTTACAAAAATTCGGCTTTCGGCATTCTTTGAAAAGCTCTCGCGCAGCGGTTGTGAGATCTATCTTAAAAAATTGGGACTTGACTTCCCTCTTGGCACACGCGTAGCTCTTTGCAATCAAAATGGCACTTTCTTCGCTCTTGGCGAGGTTGGCGAATTCCGCGACGGCGTTGCCGTGAAAGCGATTAAGATGTTTGTTTTATAATCCTAAATTCTTATAAGGGTTGGTTCTAAAATAAGTTAGAGCCAACCCTTCCGTCATTTTCTTACGAAAATGCCACCTCCCCTTACACAGGGGAGGCTCAGAGTTGGCCCCATTATGTTAATTCAACTGCGGTTTGATTTTTATCAATATCGCATCCATTGAAATCAACCGCGAATTGTGTTATACTAATAGCAGTGAAAGCGCTTTCAAATTTGAATTTTCAAAGGAGATTTTTATGGCTATTGAAATGATTGGAAAACAAATTGCCGCAATGCGAAAAGAAAAAGGGATCAAGCAAGAAGAGCTTGCGAACTATGTGGGTGTGAGCACGCAGGCTGTTTCAAAATGGGAAAACGGTGGCGTTCCGGATACCGATCTTCTCCCAAAAATTGCAGACTTTTTTGGCGTATCGATTGACACCTTATTTGGTCGCTCACTTACCGATTGTAACGATCTGCCATTGGCACTTATCAATAAGATACGCGAAGTAGCACCTGCGGAACGCTTCAAAACCGCCTTGACCTATTGCTGGTATATCGAGCAAGCCTTAATGCACAGCAGCTATCCACTGGAATTAGTGAAAATTGAGGATTTGGAAAAGGAAATTAAAGAAAACGAACAAATTTATTCCGCTATTAAAACCGACGAAGGATTCACCGGCATGGGCGTTGCTCATAAGTTGCAATATTTTTTCATTATGCCTAATCAAAAAGATACGAACGCTGCATTCTTCAACGGAATTGACTACCCCGCTTTCTTTCACGATTTTTCCGACAAGGATGTTTTTGAAGCTTGCATTATGCTCAACAAGCGTGATCATAACAAGGCGTTCACTCCTACACTTCTCGTTAAGCATTTGAATATTTCGGAAGAGCGCGCCAAAGACGTGCTGAATGTGCTTCGCAAATACAGATTTATATCCTGTTCTGAGGTAGAGCTTGATGATGAACTGCAAACGGTCTATCATTTTCGTCCTGACTCTTCTTTTATTGCACTTTTGATCTTTGCAAAAGAAGTAATCGATAAGCCGCAAAACTATTGGTTCCACACATCAGCAAGAAAAAAACCTTATTTTTTATAATTGATCTCTTGTTTAGAGCAAAACAGACCTTTCCGCTTGGAAAGGTCTGTTTTCATTTTATTATGCTCCGAGATTTTCAAGGAGCGTTGTTGCGCGGCGCTTGAGGAGTGTGGAATAGTAAGTAACCACAATGATCTCAAGGGCGCGGTTGAGACGCTCGCGTGCGCCTTCCACAGGCTCTACGTAGTCCGCGGTGATATTTGAAACACAGTCTGCGATCTCTTCGAGGGAGCAATCACCGGTGTTGATGATGTGCTCGAGAATACGGCAGATATAGTCGTAAAGCTGAGAATCTGTAATGATATCATCGCTTCTATCCTCCACGCTACCGTTAATGTAGTGAATGAGGAATGCAATGTGCTCGAGTTGCATACAAGAACGCAGCATATTGATGATAAGAATGTGCGCTACCTGATCCATATTGTACTTTTTGAGTCTTGCGTTTGCAACCCAGCCGCGCTTGGTCCAGTTTTGCAGAGTGGAGCTATCGATGCCGGAAATATCGCGGATCTGTGTCAGCATAACACCCTCGCTGACAAAAAATACCTTTTTGAGAAATGCAAGGCCTGTCAGGTTCTCCATTTCTGCCTTTTTGAGCTTAGTGCCGGGGATATACTCATCCAAAAAATGCAGTTTCATAAATTATCCTCCTAATTTTTTCATATAATTTGTTTCTATACAAATTATATCACATAATCACGGGATTGTCAATTATGAAATTTTGATTTTTTTGTGAATATTTCATTTTGATTGTATCATCAGCACAGGATATCACGCACAATGCCGTCACAATCAAGCCCAAAGCTCTTCCAAATAGGCTCGTTTTGGGTTTGAATGGCGAAATGGCCGTCAAGTGCTTTAACGGTAACAGTCTTGTTTTGCATCACATCGTGATCCGAAAGAACTGCACAAAGTGTCATACCCATACCGCCCGTCTTGATCTCCTCTTCCAAGAAAAGAACGCGGCAAGGAGTTGCAGGCAAAAGATGCGCGACATCATCGGCTATCTTTGCATAAGGCTTGATTTGTTCAAGAAGAAGAACACCAACCTTCTTTCCCAACTCTTTCAATGTCGCTTTTGCCTGAATTGCCTCGGCGGCGATGCGACCGTGAGTAATGACAACGGCATCAAGGTTTTGCGCCTCGTCTGCGGTGTAGTCGGCGCGTACGCGCCCCCATACGGTGGCTGATTGCGAGTAGAAGGCTTCCTTAACGGTTGCATCCTGATATCCGTTGGGGTAACGGATGGCGGCAGGCGTCCCCAATTCAAGGGCTTCGTCCATTACCGAGCGAAGTGCCTCGTTTGTGATGGGGGTATAGATGCTGATATTGGGAATTTCGGAGAGAAAAGCTACATCAAAAATACCGTGGTGTGTGGGACCGTCGGCAGAATTGAGCCCTGCGCGATCTATGCAGAATACAACGGGTAAATTTTGAAGAGCAACGTCGTGAATGATGTTATCGTAAGCGCGTTGCAGGAAGCTGGAATAGATAGCCACCACGGGGCGACATCCGCCGGCAGCAAGTCCTGCGGCAAAGGTAACGGCGTGTGGCTCGGCAATACCAACGTCAAAAAAGCGTGTTGGATGCTCGGATTGGAACAAAGAAAGCCCCGTGCCCGAAGTCATTGCAGCGGTAATAGCACAAATTCGCGCGTCTTTTTTTGCAAGCTCGGTAAGATATATGCCCATTTCCTCGGAAAAGCTGTGTCCATTGGGGTGCGCACTTCCCACCGGATGCAGGGCGTGGTAACGGTCGGGATGCTCCTCGGCAGGGGCGTATCCCTTCCCTTTTTTTGTATACAGATGAACAAGACAACTCCGACCGCTCGCCTTTGCTTTTCTCAAAAGCTCTTCTGTGGCGTGTTCATCGTTTCCATCAATGGGGCCAAGATAGCAGAAATTTTCAAACGAGCTAAGGCATCGCTCCATATTTTGAGAAACGGAAGTGTCGTTTTCATTCAAGATCATCACAAGGCGCAGATCCCCTCGGCAGTTGTTGAGTGCCTCGTGGATCATTCCACCCGTAAAAGCACCGTCTCCAAATACGCAAACGGTATAGGCATCCGAGCCGCTTAATCTGTCTGCCTCTGCAAAGCCGAGGGCGGCAGAAAGAGAGGTGGAGCTGTGCCCTGTTCCAAAGGCGTCGTGCTCACTCTCACTGCGTTTTGGAAAGCCGCTGATGCCGCCGCCTTGTCTCAGTGTATCAAAGCCCTCACGTCTGCCCGTAATGAGCTTGTGCGTGTAGCTCTGGTGACCGACGTCGAAAATAATATGATCTTTGGGCGAAGAAAAGACGCGATGAATGGCGAGCGTCAATTCAACTGCGCCGAGATTGGATGCGAGGTGTCCGCCGTTCTCGCTTACGCGATCGATGAGAAATGCGCGGATCTCTTCTGCAAGAGAGGAAATATCCTCGGCAGGCACTTTTTTAAGGTCATCGGGGGTATTGATGCGCTCAAGTTGCCAATGGCGTCCGCTTTTTTTGTTCTCGTTTGCCATTTGCGTCTCCTTTCTGCCCAAGCAGGCAATTTTTAACAGCATTACACAATAGTATACCACGAAAAAGCCAAAATGTCAAGTTTTTTGCGGTATGGGAAATTATTTTGTTTTTCCCTCATATTCTGACAATTTTTGCGGGGGAAAAGTTCTATAATAATACAAAAAGGGAAAGCCAAGCGCCACCCGAAAAGAAAGGACTGATAAAATTGCTTTGTGAAAAATGCAAAAAAAGGACGGCTACCGTCTTTTACAATGAAAATCTCAACGGAAAAACGCGATCTTACTCTCTTTGCGGTGAATGTGCCGCAAAATTGCACGAAAAAGGAGATATTGGGGATATTACGTCGATGCTTGGCAGCTTTGCCGACCCCTTTTGCGATCTGCACGACAACCTCTTTGGGGGATTTTTCGGAATGGGCTCCGCTCCCTCTCTCGGCGGCAAAAAATGCCCCGATTGTGGGTCAACTTTTCCGCGCATTCGCCAGAGCGGACGTGTAGGCTGCCCTACCTGCTACCGCGTCTTCTCGGATGAGCTCGCGCCTACTCTCCATACTGTTCACGGAACGACCACACATACAGGTGCTGTTCCTGCGCGTCATCGCGCAAGACGCGCCAAAGCGGAAAAATTGAAGATCCTCAAGCGACAAATGCAAGAAGCCATTGGCAAGGAAGATTTTGAAGCCGCCGCAGCTCTTCGCGACGAAATAAAAGCCTTGGAAGAAAACAAAGGAAAGGAGTGTGAGGCGTAATGGCATGGTATAACACAACAGGACCGCTCGCTGACACCGTCATCAGCTCGCGCGTGCGATTGGCAAGAAACATAAAGGGGTATCCCTTCCCCTCTCGGCTTGATGCAAACGGCGCCAACGAGATCATTGAAAAGATCTCCGCTCCCTTGGAGAGCGCGGGCTTTCGGCGCATCAATTTTTCGGATATTTCGCCCGTTATGGCGACCTCTTATGTGGAACGGCACTATGTCAGCCCCGAATTTGCCACGATGGAGACGCCGCACACACTCCTTTTGCAAGAAGCCGGTGGAACTGCCGTGATGGTGTGCGAGGAGGATCATTTGCGTATCCAATCGATCCTCTCTGGGCTTTCTCTTGACGAAGCTTACAAGAACGCCTCGGCAATCGAAAAGAAACTTGACGCCGATTTTGACTTTGCTTACAGCGACAGTCTCGGGTATCTGACACACTGCCCCACCAATCTTGGTACGGGAATGCGCGCATCTGTTATGATGTTCCTGCCCGCCCTCTCTCGCGGCGGTTATATCGCATCTCTTGCCGCGCAGCTCGCAAAGCTGGGACTTGCTATGCGAGGGCTCTTTGGCGAAGGCAGCGGAAGCGCGGGATGTATGTATCAGATCTCCAATCAGATCACGCTTGGCGTGAGCGAGAGTGAAATTCTTTCCAAATTGACTGAAGCCGTGCGACAAATCAATGAGAGTGAATTACAGGCACGAAAAAGCATTGGCGAGGATGCACTTGATGCTTTAACGGATAGAGTAACGCGTAGTGTGGGCATACTAAAATATGCTTATATGATGAGCACCGAGGAGTTTATCAAGCTCTTTTGTGAGGTGCGCCTCGGCATATCCTTGGGTCTTGCCCCCGGCATCAGCTACGAGCAGTTGGGCACACTTTTGGTCGAAGCAATGCCCGCCACGCTGACACTTTCCTCGGAGAGTACTCCCAAGGGTGAGGCGGCACGCGACAAGCTCCGCGCTACACGCATCAAAACCGTGCTTGATGCCGCCGGCTGATAAATGGAAAGAAAGGATACCAAATGAAGAACAGATTTACGCAAAAAGCGCAGAATGCACTCAATTTCTCCTTGAACAGTGCTTCGCAAATGGGACACACCTACATTGGCTCGGAGCACCTTTTGCTCGGGCTCTGCCGTGAGGAAAGCGGTGTTGCCGCACACTATTTGCAAAGCCGAGGAGTGGATGCAGACAAGGTCAAAAATGCGATCATCCGCCTTGCGGGGGCGGGTGTTCCCTGCGAGGTTTCCGCAACAGATATGACACCGCGCACCAAAAGCATCATTCAGGCATCTCTGAATGAGGCGCAACGATGCGGTCAGGAGCTTATCGGAACCGAGCATCTTCTCCTCTCGACCTTGCGCGAGCAGGACTCTGTTGCAGTGCGTATATTGGAAAGCTTCAACATTTCTGTGGGGGATCTTTCAAACGATCTCGCCGCCTATATCGGAGCGTCACCAACTTTGGAAGGAACAACTTCCACAAAAACCAAAAGCACCGAAAGACAACGAAACAGTGCTCTTCATTCCACACAGACCCTTAAAAGCTTTGCAAGAGATTTGTGTGAGCTTGCCGCATCGGGTAAGATCGACCCCGTGATCGGCAGAGACAGCGAAACAGAGCGTCTGATTCAAATCCTTTCGCGCAGGCAAAAGAATAATCCTTGTCTTATCGGTGAACCGGGAGTTGGGAAAACTGCCGTTGTAGAAGGGCTTGCAAGTCGAATCGTAGCCGGTGACGTTCCCGAAAATTTACTTGACAAAACGGTCGTCACGCTTGACATCGCCTCAATGATCGCAGGCGCGAAATACCGCGGCGAGTTTGAGGAACGGTTCAAGAATGTGATGGAAGAAGTCCGCAAAAATCCGAATATCATTCTCTTTATCGATGAGATCCATACCATCATCGGGGCAGGCGCGGCTGAGGGCGCGGTGGATGCCGCAAACATCATCAAGCCTGCCTTGGCGCGCGGTGAATTGCAGGTGATCGGGGCGACGACCATTGCCGAATACCGCAAGCACATCGAAAAGGATGCGGCATTGGAACGACGCTTTCAGGCGGTCAACGTGGGAGAACCCTCTGCCGAGGATGCTTTGGCGATCCTTGTCGGCTTACGCGAAAAATACGAAACACATCACAAGCTCAAAATTTCGGATGAAGCTCTCCGCGCAGCAGTAGAGCTTTCTATTCGCTATATTGCAGACCGTTATCTACCCGACAAAGCGATCGATCTGATTGACGAAGCTGCGTCTCGCCTGCGGATACGTGCCCACACTTCCCCCGACGGTATCAAGGCAAAGGAAGAAGAATTGAAAAATGTGTGTGCCGAAAAAGAAGTAGCTATTCTTGCGCAAGAATTTGAGCGTGCCGCCACTCTGCGCGATAGCGAGCAGGCACTGAAAAAGGAGATTGAAGAAGAGAGATCGCATTGGCGCACCTCTCAAGATGCGATGGAGCTCTCGGTAAGTGAAGCCGATATCGCCGAGGTCGTTACTCTTTGGACAGGTATTCCCGTGCACAATCTGCTCACCGAGGAAGAAGAAAAGCTTCTGCATCTGGAGGAGCATCTCAAAGCCCGCGTCATTGGGCAGACGGATGCTGTGGCGGCAGTTGCCAAAGCCATTCGGCGCGGTCGCATTGGACTTAAGGATCCTCGTCGCCCCATCGGTTCGTTCATTTTTATGGGACCTACGGGTATTGGTAAGACCGAGCTCGCACGCGCTCTTGCGGAGGTGATGTTCGGGAGCAATACGGCTATGATCCGCTTGGATATGTCGGAGTATATGGAGAAGCACAGCGTTTCCAAGCTCATCGGCTCGCCCCCCGGCTACGTTGGATTTGACGAGGGTGGACAGCTCACCGAAAAGATCCGTCGCAAGCCCTACTCTGTTGTTCTTTTTGACGAGATCGAAAAGGCACACCCCGACGTGTTCAACATCCTTTTGCAGGTGCTTGAGGATGGGCGCCTGACCGACTCGCAGGGGCGGCAAGTCGATTTCAAGAATACGGTCATCATTCTCACCTCAAATGTGGGCGCAACAGAGTTATCGGCGGCAAAAACGCTCGGTTTTGTAGCCGATGCGCCCGAGAGCGAGGAAAACGAGCGTCGCGAGCGGATGATGCGCGCATTGCGTTCCACATTCCGCCCCGAGTTTCTCAACCGTGTAGATGAGGTTATCATTTTCAATAGCTTATCCAAGGAAGATATTGCGGAGATAGCACGTCTGATGCTTGGAGATGTGACCGAGCGTTGCAAAAGCATTGGCATTTCCCTTTCCTTTTCTCCTGCGGTGGCGGAGCTGCTTGCCGAAAAGGGATTTGATGCAAATTGGGGCGCGCGTCCCCTGCGCCGCACGATCATGCGACTTGTAGAGGATAAGCTTTCCACTGACCTTTTAGAGGGTAAATTTGCCGCCGGCGACAGTGTGGTGGCAGATGTTACGGATGGAGAAATCGTATTCCTGAAGAAATAGAGATAAAGGACAGAGATTTTTGGTCTCTGTCCTTAATTTTTTTCCAAAAAATCAACACAAGCGCGTGTTTATATGTTATAATATAATTAACTATACGATTTAGGAGGTGCGTGATGAAAAAGAAGTCGAAAAAGCTTGTGTTAGCGCTGGTTTGTGTGGCACTTGTTGCTTGTCTTATCGGTGGCGTTGTCTTTGTCGTCAGTGGCAACACTCGCTACTTTGATGGTGAGGCTGAAATCTATTATCAAGAGCTGCTTGCCCAAGGCTTTCCCGAAGATTATGCACGCTCCTTGACAGAATTACATCTTCTCCATCCCGAATGGAGCTTTACGCCTCTGCTTATCACCGATGGCAATCCCCTTTACCGTTGGGATTATGTTATTGATCAAGAAACCAAGGATGCCGAAACAAATCTCATTTCAGGCAATGACGATTACCGTGCTTACCGTCACGCCACCAATAAAGAGCTCTACGACTCTGGTTACTATCAGGCATCGGTAGCGGCAGTGAAATATTTTATGGACCCGCGCAACTTTCTAAACGAGACCGACATCTTTCAATTTTACGATCTTTCGGCGGCACACAGTGTAGGAATTGACGAGGTCGTGGCGGTTCTTGACGGCACCTTTATGGCCGATGCAACTCTTGAGAACGGCAAGACCTATGCCGAATACTTTCTTGAGGTTGGCAAAGAGCTTGGCATCAATCCCGTCCACCTTGCCGTAAAAGCACGTCAAGAGCAAGGAACAAAAGGACTTTCCCCTGTTCTGAGTGGAAAATGCGGCTCTCTCCTTGCAGGGTATTATGAGGACGGCACGCAAACATCCGAGGATGGCAACAAAATTCTCACTCCCACAGAAGGTTATACATCGGAAGAGCTACTCGCGCTTGACGGATATTACAATTTCTTTAACATCAAAGCAAGCGGAAACGGTCTCTTCTCCATCTATTACAACGCAATGAAGCGTGCCGAGAGCGGTACGGAAGCAATGGCCGAAGCTTGGGGTTCCCCCTCTTGGAACACGCTTTGGAAATCCCTGTACGGCGGTGCTTACACCATTAAGACAAGCTTTATCGACCGCTATCAAAATACCATCTATCTCCAAAAGTTCAACGTTGACAGCCGTGCGGCTGACCGCAACTTCTGGGGGCAGTATATGCAAAACGTTGCAGGAGCTCTGACAGAATCCCGCACTCTCTTTGGCGCGTTTGCTTCGTCGGGGGTACTTGATGGACATTGCAGCTTTGTCATTCCCGTTTATGCGGGGATGCCGAGTAAGGCGTGCGCCGATCCCGCAAACGGAAACTGTTCTTATCTTGCCGTGGCAACCGAAAAATATGATAGCAGTATCTTCTTCTCAAGCCCTCTTTTGACGGCAAGCAGCTCCACCGTTTACACAGATATTGACCGCTATGCGGACGGAAAGATCCATCTGCAAGGCGTTTCGACCCACTCCTACGGTGTGAAGAGAATCGAATATCGCTGGGATAACGATGCGTGGCAGACCCTTTGCGAGGGGGATAAGTTTGATACCACACTCCCCATCGAATTTGAGGTAGATACCTCTCACATTCTCACCCTGCGTACGATTGCGGATTATGACCACCAAGACAGCACCAAAAAGTCGAGCTTTTCGGTTTTGTCGGCTGTATTTTACGTCAATATCAAGGAACGCCCCAATATCAATATCTCTATTGAGAACCACGAGAATACGACAACAACACTCCACCGCGCGGGAACGGAATTTGTGCTCCCCGTTTGTGAAGAAGAAAATTTTGTTGGCTGGTATGGCTCGAACAATACTTTGATGCCCTCGGGGAGCGTGATCTCTCCCGAAGAGGATGTGACCTATACCGCACTCTATATGCGTTTTGAACAGATGCGTGGTGCGGCTCTGGTTTTTCCCGGGGACGAGGCTCATCTGCGCTTTTATGCCGCCGCAGAGTCCGCAACGCTTGAAAAGCTTGCAGGAACAAATGCTACCATCTCCTTTTTTGCCACCGTGGTAAATGAGGACGGCACCGAGGTGTCCACTCCCGTCTCCTTGCGTGGAACTGATGAAAGCTTTGATACAACCTGGCGCACGCTTTCTGCCGACACCGATGCGCTTGAAATGGAGTCTTATAACACAAAGTATTCGATGCGCTTTTGGGCGCTTTGCAACTATTCGGACGGTAGTGTGCAAGCTTCGATGCCCCGCGGCATATACTGTCAGAGAAGTGCTGCCGAGGTTGCAAGTGCCGCACTTGCGGATACGACTGTTCAATATCATAACGACATTCTCAAACGATTGACCGAAATTGTATCCGCAGCAACCGCTTGAGAGAAAGGAACCATCTTTTTGCTATGAAAACGCTTGGCTATTACAACGGCAAAATTGACGAGCTTGACCGCATAACGGTCCCAATGCTTGACCGTGCCTGCTATTTTGGAGACGGTGTGTATGACGTTACCTTTTGCCGCAATTACAAGATCTATAAGCTGCGCGAGCACATAGAACGCATTTTTCACAGTGCCGCATTGCTGAAAATTTACCCCGATATCACGCCCGATGCCCTTTGCGAATTGGTTGAAGGTCTTGTTAAAAAACTGGATTCGGATGCACTTTGGGTTTATTTGCAATTTTCTCGAGGAACCGACTATCGGAATCACGCATTTCCCGAGCAGGCAACTCCAAATTTGTGGATCATGCTCAAACCCGCGCAGATCAAAGATACATACCGCCACTTGCGTGTGATTACAAAGCCCGATACCCGCGCTCTGCATTGCAACATCAAATCTCTCAACCTGCTCCCGAGCGTTCTCGCTACGCAAGCTTGTGTTGATGCAGGTGTGGATGAATGTATTCTGCACCGCGACGGTATCGTCACCGAGTGCGCACACTCCAACGTTTCTATTCTCAAAAACGGAACGCTCATCACACATCCTGCAAACGAGTATATCTTGGCAGGTACGGGACGCGCACATCTGATGTCGGCTTGCCGCCATTTTGAGATTCCCGTTTTGGAGCGTACGTATACGCTTGATGAGCTAAAAGCGGCGGATGAGGTCATTTTGACCTCGGCATCTGCCCTTTGTATGCGCATTGTTGAGGTAGACGGCACACCTGTTGGGCAAAAAGCGCCTCACACGCTCAAAACCTTGCAGGATTATCTGCTTGCCGACTTTATGGCGGAAACCGCAAAATAAGATAAAAAATTAAGTAAAGGAAGTATTCGTTTTGGCTACCGAAAAGAAAAGCAAGCTGTTTGGCTTTTTTGATTACAACCGCGACAATCGCCCCGATGCGGTTGAAGAAGACACTACACCAACTCTAAAACGTTATTTTAAGCTACTGGGACGTCGCTTTTGGAAGCTGGTGACCCTCAATTTGATGATGTTGCCCTTGGTCATTCCTGCGCTCATCTGCTTCTATCTTTATATTTCAACGCAACAAATACCGGTATCGGGCGAGGTTCTCTTCCCGCAGCTCCTCGGTGCGAGTGCCGTTGGCGGAACACCGACTACAACGCTCCTCTTTGACCTCTTTGGAGCTCAACAAAACATTCCTGTTTTCACTACATCGACCTACGTGGGAATGGGTATTTGCATTGCGTTTTTGGTCATCACCTTTGGTTGGCAGAACGTAGGCGCGGCTTACATCGTACGCAATATGGTACGCGGCGAGCCCGTGTTTATTTGGTCGGACTACTTTTATGCCATCAAGCGCAACCTCAAGCAAGGATTTTTCCTTGGCTTGATCGATGCTGTTGTGATCTTTACCCTCGGCTTTGACATCGCCTACTTTTGGGGACGTACAGGAACTTTCACGCTCGACTTCGGTTTTTATGTCACCCTTGCACTCATTGTCATCTATTTCTTAATGCGCTTTTACATCTATTTGCTCCTTGTCACCTTTGATCTTTCCATTTACAAGATACTGAAAAACGCACTGATCTTCTCAATGCTCGGTTTCAAACGCAATATTATGGGCGTGCTCGGCATTGCGCTGATTACGGGATTGCACCTCATTCTCATTCCGCTTCTCATCACAACACCGCTCAGCGGCTTGCCGATCATTCTCCCCTTCCTTTGGTATATGGCCGCCGTTACCTTTACCGCGGCGTATGCAGCATACCCGATCATTGACCGCTATATGATAGCACCTTATGCAGCTAAGAAAGAAGAGGAAGAAGAAACGACCGAAGAGGCTCCCCAAGAGGATTAACAATACGAAAAATATATTAAAACATATTTTTTATATTTGAGTGATGTATGCATCCTACTTCTCGTTTATTGTAGTGAAAGACTTTTCAACTATAAAAGGAGAAGGATGATGAAAAAGGTTACAACTATCTTGCTTGTGATTTGCACTATATTATCATCGGGACTGCTTTCGGCTTGTAGTCATAAATGCAGTTTTGAAGAGAATTGGGCGACAGATGAATTTTTACATTGGCACGCTTGCAGCGATCCCTCTTGCATAAAAACCGCAGATAAAGATAATCACACTTGGGATAGCGGTGTCATTACCACCCCTGCAACCCAAGAAGTTTCGGGCGTCAAGACCTTTACTTGTGCCGTTTGCAAGCATACAAAGACACAAGCCTTCACCTATCTCGGTATGAGCGAGGAAGAATGGTATTGGGCACTTGATTACAGTCAGTTTGCAAACTTTACATACACCGAAAAAACCGTTGTAAAAAAGCTGGGATTGGAAGTTACCACAATAACCATCTATGAAATTCAAAATACAAAGGCAAAGGTAACAGAGACCTTAGCCGGTGAAACCGTATCTGCTGAAATCCCCTCAAACGAGGTTGATAAGTACCGCAAATTTGTTTGGGCATACTGCGGATTGATGGCTGATTATAGCAATTACCGTTATGACGCAAAAAGCAGATCCTACGTTCTCAAAGGGATATTTAACATTCCCACTTGGGAAGTTCCTGCAGATACCGCAACGCTGAAATTTAAGGATGGCAAGCTGACAGAGATTACATACACCGGTAAAATCAGAGAAGACGGCAAAATCTACTATATAACCTCTACGATTACCCTAACAAAATACGGAGTCACAAAAATCAGTTGACTAACACAAAAAGGGGCTGTCACATTTGGCAAGACCGAAAAAGTCAAGAAAGGAACAAAAAAGCTCATTTCCAATGAAAATCAGCAAATGAGACAGTAATATGTTGAATTTCTTCGAAATTCTCCCAATAAAATTGACTTTTTCTACCACCGTCATCGAGGCTCGACGTACCTTTGTACGCCTTTCGCCTCGAAGAACCACGCTTCTTGCCTAAATCTGACTATCCCCTAAAAGAGGCTGTCTCAAATTTGCATTTGAGACAGCCTCTTTTTATATGGTAGAAAAATTATTTGCCTGCGGTCATCTTTGCGATTTCGTCAGCAAAGTTCTCTTCCTTCTTTTGGATGCCTTCGCCCTTTTCAAAGCGATAGAAATCAACGATCTTAATTTCGCCGCCCATTTCCTTAGCAGCAGCTGCCACATACTGGCTAACCTTCATTTCGTCATCCTTAACGTAGGTCATGTCGAGCAAGCAGTTGTTGTCGTAGAACTTGGAAATACGGCCTTCAACCATCTTCAGCTTGATCTGCTCAGGCTTCTTTGCGTTTGCGGGATCGTTAGCGATCTGTGCAAGAAGAATGTTCTTCTCTTCCTCGATAACGGAAGCGGGAACGCTCTCACGAGAGAGATAAGGCGTGGGATATGCACCGATCTGGAGTGCGATATTCTTTGCGAATGCTGCGAAATCTGCGTGATCTGCAACGTTGGTCTCGAACTTAGCAACAACGCCGATGGAGCCTGTGCCGTGGATATAGGTGCTGGTGATGCCGTTGACGATAACGAAACGACGGATGGTGAGCTTTTCACCGATCTTGAAGATCATTTCCTTCATCTTAGCTTCAACATTCATCTCTGCGTCATACTGGCAAGCCATAAGAGCATCGATGTCAGCGGGCTTTTGAGCGATGATCAGAGCGAGGAGCTCGTTTACAAACTCTTTGAAGGTCTCGTTCTTTGCAACGAAGTCGGTCTCGGAGTTAACCTCGATCATAGCGGTTGTGTCGCCATCCTTAGCAATAGCAACAACGCCGTCTGCTGCGATTCTGGTAGCCATTTTGGACTCAGCCTTGAGCTCGCCCTTCTCACGAAGGATCTTAATAGCGGCGTCAAGATCGCCGTCTGCTTCAACGAGTGCCTTTTTGCACTCCATCATACCAATACCTGTTCTCTTACGGAGCTCAGCTACGTCTTTTGCTGTAATATTTGCCATTTTAATTATCCTCCAAAAAGTAGTAAATTACTCTGCATCTGCAGCTGCCTGGGCTGCGGGAGCCTCTTCGGTTGCGGTCTCTTCGCCTTGCTTGCCTTCGATAATAGCGTCAGCCAGTGCGGAGGAGATGAGCTTGATAGCGCGGATAGCGTCATCGTTACCGGGGATTACATAGTCAGCGTCGTCGGGATCGCAGTTGGTGTCAACGATAGCGATAACCGGAATGCCGAGCTTCTTTGCTTCGAGAACTGCGTTTCTTTCCTTCTTGGGGTCAACGATGAATACTGCATCGGGGAGACGATCCATGGTCTTGATACCGCCGTAGCTCTTCTCAAGGTCAAAGATCTCCTTTTGCATGCTTGCAACTTCCTTCTTGGGAAGCAGATCAAAGGTGCCGTCCTCTTGCATCTTGTAAAGGTCGTTGAGACGGTGAATGGATCTCTTGATGGTCTTGAAGTTGGTCATCATACCGCCGGGCCAACGAACGTTTACGTAGTACATACCGCAACGGTTTGCTTCTTCTTTGATAGCCTCTGCGGCTTGCTTCTTGGTACCAACGAACAAGAGAGTACCATTGTTCTCGGAGAGCTCACGAACGAAGTTGTAAGCTTCTTCAAACTTCTTTACAGTCTTCTGGAGGTCAATGATATAAATACCATTTCTCTCGGTGAAGATGTACTCCTGCATCTTAGGGTTCCATCTTCTGGTGTGGTGTCCGAAATGTACACCTGCTTCAAGCAGCTGCTTGATAGAAATAACAGACATTTGAATGTCCTCCTTCGGTTTTTCCACCACCGCAACGCAGTTGCCTTAACCGCCCATGACGGCACCGATGCAACGCTCGTCCGGTGTGTGTATTTATATTCTTGGCGATTTCCGCACAAGTGTCAATATTATACCATATTATAATTTGTGTTGCAAGCAATTTCTGCACTGTTTACAGTTTTTTTACATTTCAGAATGGAAACCGCTTTCCCTTCTGTCGTGGGCAGATACAACAGGACATATCTGCCGGTGAAAGACGTACCAAAATCGTATCCTCACCGAAGCATTCCACCTTATGCCAAGGAATGACAATATCATCCTCTCGCCCGATACCGAAAATACCGTTACACCCGGTAATGACCAATGCCAAAATCTTGGCATCCTCTCTGTCAAATTCAAAATCACTTGCATAGCCAAGCCTTGCTCCATCACACAAATTGATGA
>JAZNZC010000139.1:0-21326 GCA_045594745.1 Eubacteriales bacterium | reverse complement strand
TGCGGCAACTTGATGGTTGGTGAAAGTGGCAAAAGCGCGACGGGAACAGTCTATCACTATTACAAATGTTCTCATGCCAAACGCAAACTGGGATGTCAAAAGAAAGCAGTCAGAAAAGAGTGGATCGAAGACCTTGCCGTGCGCTACGCTATGCAGATCGTTATGGACGATTCCCTGATCCATACGATCGCAGAGCGTGTAATGGGACTTTGGAATCAGGAAAATACAAGGTTGCCACAACTGCAAGCAAGACTCAAGGAAACCGAACGACATATCCAAAATATGCTCAATGCCATCCAGCAAGGAATCCTCACACCGTCAACCAAGCAAAGACTTGATGAATTGGAGCAAGCAAAGCAAGAGGTCGAAGTGGCAATCTGCCAAGAGCAGATCAAGAATCCGTCTATTACCAAAGAGGAGATTATTTGTTACATCAAAAAATTCCGCGATCTGAATCTGGACGACATTAACGCAAGAAAAGCGTTGATCGATAACTTTATCAACTGCATCTATCTTTACGATGATAAACTACTTTTCGCATTTAATTTCAAAGAAGGAACAAAGGAGCTCTCCTTGAATGACTTGGAGAGTGATTATTTAGAACATAGTTCGGATATGAGGGTGGAAGGGTCACCAAATAAGTAGAGGGGATTGCAAAAGCAATCCCCTCTACTTATTTCGTTATCTACATTGAGTCAAACTCTGCAAATTCGCAGAATTTGCAGAACGCGCGATAAAATGAACAACACCGCACACAAAAACTAAACCGCGCGTTTGAGTTCGACTCTCCGATATAAGAAAACGACAGAGATTTGATTTCTCTGTCGTTTTTCACTTTTATATCGTCGCTTTGCGAATTCTCTTTTTCATCTGCCGCAGATCTTTCAGCATTTTGAGGGTGTCGCGGATGATGCGGACCTTGGATTCGCCATGATTGATGACGCGCACGGGGGTCTCGATGATCTTCATCTTCATTTTGACCGCCCAAAGGATGGCTTCAAAATCGAAGGCGAAGCTATTGACCTCACAACGCGAGAAGATCTTCTCTGTCGCCGCGGCGCGGAAAGCCTTGCATCCGCATTGCGAATCGGAAAGCTTGAATCCGCCTGCGATGCAGAGAACCTTGATATAGATCTTGGACATGATCTTACGCAATAGCGTATAGCCCTCATATCCCGATTTATCGAGGTTACGCGAGCCGATAACGAGGTCGGCATCAGGGTTTGCCTCAAAAGCATCTGCTATCTTTTTGATGACATCTGTGCCATAAGCGAGGTCAGCGTCTGTGAACATTCTCACGTCGCCCTCAGCCGCCAGCATTGCAGTACGGACAGCGCATCCCTTGCCTTGGTTCTTTTCATAACCGATCACGCGGACATTAGGAATATTCAACGCGCGGACGGTCTCGTCGCAGCCGTCGGTGCTGCCGTCGCTACAAAAAAGGATCTCATAGTCCTCAAAATTAGCCGACATATAGTCGGAGAGCGCTTTTGCACTCGCGGCTATCACGCGGTTTTCGTTATACATAGGAATGCAAACCGATATTTTCATTGTTTGTCTCCTTTTTGGTAGATGAAAATGTCAAAATCAAGTTCTGTTGCAAGCGTTTGGGCACCTTTTAGCTTTGCGTGATCTGCCTCTGACGTGCGCCAATAATATGGCGTCATTGAGAAAAGCGCTTCAATAGCTTCCCCACCCTCAACAGTGACGGTGTAGGTCAAGCGGCGGCGGTCGATCTCTCTCATTTTGGTGGGAAGATCGGCTCTGCCGGGATTGAGGTAGGGTTTTTCGTAGAGCACTTGCTTCAGACCCATCAAGTGTCGCTCACCTGCTCCAACAAGGATAAGGTGTCCACCATCTCTCAGCACGCGACAAAATTCACTCTCGCAACAGGGGGCAAACAGATTGGTAACGGCATCGCAGGTGGCGTCGCCTGCGGGGAGCGAAAAGATACTGCCCACTGCAAACGCGGCTCCTGTATTGTTTTGCTTTGCAACTTTTGCGGCGGCATCGATGCCTGCGCGCGAGAGGTCTACGCCAAGCACTATGCTATCTTCCCCTGCCATGCGGTTGGTGTAATATCCTTCGCCGCATCCTGCATCGAGCACGGTTTTGGCGTTCAAGGCCTGCAAGATAGCGTTGATCTCGTTTGAAAGCGGCTCATAATAGCCTGCGTTCAAAAAGAGGCTACGTGCCCTGATGGCTTCGCGCAGATCCCCCTCTCCGTCTCCGGGACGGGTGAGGTTGAGATATCCGCTACGGGCAAAATCGTATGAGTGCCTTCGCGTGCCCGTACATTGGCAAGACCTACCGCTCTCGTCCGCCTGCATTGAGGCGGCACACACGGGACAGCGCAACATGGCAACAGCAGTATTCTTCACTGTCATTCCTCCAAAGTTTCTATCGTTTCGCGCGTATCTTGCGCGGGGTCGAGAATGTCGAGCTCAAACCAGAAGGTTGAACCGCTCCCTACCTGACTCTCCATGCCGTAGGTAGCGTTGTGCAACTCGAGCACGCCCTTGACGATAGAAAGTCCCAATCCCGTGCCGATCATAGCACGGCGGTGGACCTTATCCACCTTATAGTAGCGATCCCAGATTTGTGGGATCTGGTCGGCTTCGATACCCTCTCCCGTATCGGTGACACTAATACGGACGTGTCCATCGTGCACCGATTGGCAAACCGTGACGCTGAGATCATTGCCCGTGTAGTTGATTGCATTGTTAATTAGGTTATAAAGCACCTGCAAGATCATACCTCTGTCTGCAAATACCATTGCGCGTTCGTCGGAAAGAAAAGTGATGTGATAGCCTTGATGCGCGGTAAAGGCATCGTAACGTTTCATAACCTCTTCAACTGCGGCGGTCAGATCAAACTGCTCGAACATCGCTTTGCGTGAACCCGATTGGATCTTGGAAAGGTCTAACAGGTCGCTGACAAGTTCGGAAAGACGCGTGGTCTCATCGATGACGACCTGAATATTTTCGGCGGTATTCTCACCGGGAATATCGCGCATGACCTCGCTATATCCTTTGATCATCGTCAAGGGGGTTCGCAGGTCGTGAGAAATATTAGCAATGAGCTCTTTTTGTAAGCTGTCAAGTCGGGAGAGCTCGCGCGAGGCATAGTTCAGCGTATCGGCAAGCTCGTGCGTCTCGCGGTAACCTTCGCCCGAAAACTCAACATCGTATTTACCGTGTGCCAACTGCTTTGCCGACTCGTTCATTTTGACGAGCGGCGAAGAGATGTGACGGTAAAGATAATAGACCATAACGGCAGCACAGACGAGAAGAATGGATAAAATCCAAAGAAATTGTGTCTGCAGGATCTGAACTGTTGTGGAAAGAGGTTGGCGTGCCGCGTTGAGCAGAATAAGATACACACTCCCGCTCTCTCCCTCAACAAGATGCATATGCATCAATCTGACAGCGGGAGAAGTATCCTGCTTGATCTGAAATATGGGAAGCGCTCGACCGGGGACTTCAATTCCGCCAAGCGTAAAGTTACCCGTATAGCTACCTCCGTTTTGGGCGGCCTTGTGGTAATATTTTTCCAACTGTTGGTGTGGCAACGAAATGCCCGTAGACTGCCCTGTGGCATCTACGCTGACCATTTGCGTGGAAGTATCTCCGTCCATTCGGTAGATCGCCACTGCCATAACGCCGTCCATTGCGTGGTCGTATGCGTGTATGTCAAGTGTCTCCTTTTCGATATGGTTTGCAAGCTCTGTTGCACTGTACGCCATTTCACGTCGCTTGATCAATTCATAAAAATTGTTCAGCAGATAAACCTGAAACACCCACATTACCAAAAGTGCGACAGCAACAAAGATGGCAAAATAGACGACCAGCTTCCAACGGATACTGACGACAGGACGGGGTGTTTTTTGTTTGCGTTTTTTCATATTTCCTCAAAACGGTACCCTACTCCGCGCAGGGTGACGATGTAATTGCTGTAACGCCCAAGGCTCTTGCGGAGCAGCTTGATATGCGTATCCAGCGTGCGGGCATCGCCATAGAAATCGTAGCCCCAAACCTCGCAAAGAAGCTTTTCGCGCGAGAGTGCAATATTGCGATTGGCGAGCAGGTAAAAGAAGAGGTCATATTCCTTGGGAGACATATCCACGCGCTCACCGTCGATAAAGACAAGGCGTGCCGTAACATCGGCGCGCAGACCGCCCCCATCCAATTCAACAATAACGTTGGGCTTTGAAGCGGAAGCTTTGGCAGGAGTATTTTTCACGCGCTTCATAATTGCTTCAACACGCAGCATCAGCTCCTTGGGAGAGAAAGGTTTGATGACATAGTCATCAATGCCGACCTCAAAACCGTTGATGCGGTCGTATTCCTCACCGCGAGCAGAGAGCATAATGATGGGCGTTTGCGAGATCTTACGGATCTCGCGGCAAGCCGAAAAGCCATCCAGCTCGGGCATCATAATATCCATTATGATCAGATCATATTCGTTTTTGCGACAAAGCAGAACGGCTTCCATGCCGTCGCCTGCTTCGGTCACGGTGTGTCCGTCAAACTCTGCATATTTGCGAATGATAGAGCGAATTCTGGATTCGTCATCCACAACCAAAATATGATACATTTGATCTCATCCTTTCCTAAAAGTCGTTATTGTAAATAATCCTTGATACGGTCGGGAACGTATTCCTGCAAGGTGAGTGTGCAGTTGATGCTCGTACCTTTACGGTCAGCTACAATGGTGAGGATATCCCCTACCTTGCAATCTGCAAGTATCGCCTTTACATCCGCTGTTGTTTTTACCTCAATGCCGTTTACAGAAAGAATACGGTCGCTGTTTTGAAGCTGGGGCGCATATTCTGATTCAACCACATATACACCGATCTCGCTAATACCGTAGTAATAATGGTATTGCGCAAGATTCCCCTGCGTAATATCCAACAGCGTCAGTCCGTGATCGATAACACCGCGCACATATCCGTACTGCATCAGGTCGAGCTGAACGGGATAAGCCGAGTCGATCGGAATAGCAAATGCAAGTCCTTCAACACCACTGGCGGAATATTTGGAGTTGACAATGCCGATCAATTCGCCCGAAAGGTTAAAAAGTCCGCCGCCCGAGTTGCCGGAATTGATGGCAGCATCGGTTTGGATCAAGGTCATCGTACTACCGTCGCCTACGGCTACTTCGCGTTCAGTAGCACTAATGTAGCCTACTGTTACGGTGCCGCCAAGCATTCCCAAGGGATTACCGATGGCAACCACCTGCTCGCCTGCAATAAGGTCTGCGCTGTGTCCTTGCTCGACATAAGGAAGCTTTTCCTCAGCCGATATCTTCAATACCGCCAAGTCGCTGATCTCATCGCTACCAACAAGCACGGCATCGTATTCTGCACCGCTGCGCAAGGTCACCTTGACCGAGGATGCCCCATCGACTACGTGGTGACAGGTAAGGATATATCCCTCATCCGAAATAATCACGCCGCTACCTGCGCTCGTTGAGGTCGTTGGTTTGCCAAAAATCGAGGTTCCCGTAACGGTGACATTGATAACCACGACCGCATCCTGCACCTTATTCACAACTCCCGATACAGCAAAAGCATCCTCGCCGGCAGAGCCGTAAATGGAAGGATCGGGCTCAGGGCGTGAGATTTGAGATTCGGGGTCGTCACACAGCACGTTTTCGGTAGTTGTTGTTTCCTCTTGCAAAGAATGGTGCTGCTTGGCAAAGCAGAGTGCTCCTACCGAGCCGCAAAAACCTGCCGCAAAGGACAAAACAATGCACAAAAGAACACCAAAGAAGGACGGGCCGCGACGAGGGGAACGGTTACGCTTGCGATTACGGCGACGGCGTTTGCCTTTATGCTCCGGTACTTCTTGCACTTCTGTATAATTCAAATAAGGATTTTCAAATTGTGAGTTTTGATCATTCATATCATCAATACCTCCACATTTCAGATTGGATTCTATTCATTATTTTAATGTCTAAATGTGACAGACACTTGACGGCGCGAGAAAAAAACATTGAAAAATAAGTAGATATCTTGCTTTTTAGACAATATTTTGCTATAATGATAGTAAGATCAGTTATATTATAGCACAAAATGTCGGAAAGAAAAAGAGATGTTTGAAATTTTATTGAATTTTTTACAAAAAAAGAATATTGATCTTGTGGGGGCTCTGCCGCTATCTGCGTGCCGCATCATTCGTCCCTATCTTTTGGAGCGCGCAAAAATTCAAAGGGGAACGGTTTTTATGTTGGCTATCCCCTACTATACACGCGCTTGCGAGGATGAGGAGAGAAACATCTCGGCTTATGCAGTCTCACGCGACTACCACCTCTTTTTTGAAAATCTTTATGAGGAACTGCTGCCTTATTTGGCAGAGTCTTTTCCCACGGCGCATTTTGCCGCCTTTGCAGACCATTCTCCCATCAGCGAATTGCACGCCGCCGCTCGCACAGGACTTGGCGTGATTGGCAAGAACGGTCTGCTACTCACTAAAAAATACGGCTCTTACGTCTTTTTGGGTGAAATTGTTACAGATATAGAAATTCCATGCGAAGTGCAAGAGGTCAAGCTATGCGATGACTGCGGTGCGTGTGCTGACGCTTGCCCATCGATCGTGAGCGAAAAAAGTGTTTGCCTCTCGGCACTCTCGCAAAAGAAGGGTGAGTTGAGTGAAGACGAGCAAAGGCTTCTCTTCTCAACGAACACCGTTTGGGGTTGCGACAGATGTCAAGAATGCTGTCCTTACAATCAGCGCGCAAGAAAGGCAGGAACGATTTATTCGCCTATTCCGTTCTTTAATGAAAACACACTTCCCTCTCCCACGGTGGAAGAGATTGAAAATATGAGCGATGCGGATTTCGCAGCGCGTGCCTATTCCTGGCGCGGTCGTGATACGATCTTGCGAAATTTGCGCTTGCTCGAGAAAGGAGACACACAATGCTGAAATTGATATGCGGTCCCTCGGGTGCTGGCAAGACCGAGCACCTGACAAAGTGCATCGAATCGGATATTCAAGCCGGTGTTCGCTCCTTTTTGCTCATCCCCGAGCAGCAGGCTTACATCAGCGAGCGCGATCTTGCCGCAAGACTTCCCAAAAACGCGGGACTGTTCTTTGAGGTCGTCAGCTTTTCGGGACTTGCCGAAGACGTTTTTTGTAAATACGGCGGGGTTACGGCAGAGTCGGTCAGCGGTGCTGTCTCTTCTCTTTTGATGTGGCACACACTCTCCACGCTCTCCCCACTTTTGGAGCAATACGGCAAGAGTGCCGAGGGAGACCTGACGCTGACAAATTTGATGCTCGCGGCTATCTCCGAGATGCGTGCGGGCGGTATCAATGCCCAAATGCTTGAGGATGCCGCCGCACAGATGGAAGAAGGCTCGGCTTTGCGCAAGAAGCTTTCCGACCTCGCGCTCATCGATGCGACCTATCACGCAAAAATTGAGGAATGCTTTGGCTCTGACCCCTCGGACAAGCTTTTGCGCCTCTCTGCTCTTTTGCAAAAACATTCTTATTTTGCAAATTGCAATGTATACGTCGATTCCTTTACCAGCTTTACCGTGCCCGAATATGCTGTGCTTTTGCAAATTTTGAAGCAAGCGAACTGTGTGACGGTATCGCTTTGCACAGACGGCACAAACTCCGCTCTTCCGCATTTTTTGTCGGTGAGCGATACTTGCCGTCAGCTCTCCCGCCTTGCCGACCGCGCCGACATAGACGTTGAAACCATTGCACTTTCTGCAAAGAAATATCAAAAGCCGCGTGCGCTTTCTGTTCTTGAAAGAGACCTGTGGCGTTTTTCGGTAAGTCAAACGCCTCTTTTGGGTGACGAATCTGTTCGTTTGAGCGTTGCCGCGAATATTTATGAAGAAGCAGAGGCCGCCGCCCTGCAAATTTGCGAATTGGTGGCAAGCGGTATGCGCTACGGTGACATTGCCGTTGTCGTGCGTGATCTTGACTCTTATCGTGGCATTTTGGATGCCGCACTTGAAAGACATAAAATTCCCTACTTCTTCTCGGAAAGAACCGATCTTTCATCCAAGCCCATCTTCCGTCTCATTCTCTCGGCGCTTCGCGCAGTCAGCCGCAATTATCGACAAAACGATATCATCACGCTCCTCAAAACAGGTCTTTGCGGCACGGAGCTACGCGATGCTGCGATGTTCGAGGAGTATGTGGAGACCTGGCACATTGGCGGACGCCGCTTTCTCAATGACGTGTGGAGCATGAACCCCGATGGGCTCACCACCGAACGTTCCCCCCGTGCCGATGAAATTTTGGATGCCGCAAATCGCGTGCGCCGTCAACTGATGACGCCACTCTCGCATCTTTCGGCATCTTTGCGCGCGTCTCGCCGTTTAGTAGACCGTTGCCGCGCTTTGTATGACTACCTCGCCGCCATTGAATTGCCCGCTATGTTGGCATCCCGCGCAAAAGAGGAATTGGCACTTGGGCAGGTGCGCGAGGCGAGTGAAAGTCTGCGCCTCTACTCCACACTGCTCGATACTTTAACGACACTTTGCAGACTGCTCCCCGATTGCGAGCTTTCCATCGAGGATTTTATTGCCGCGCTCACTTTGGTGTTCAGCAATGCCGATCTCGGTTCTGTCCCAAACACGCAAGACTCTGTTGTGATCGGATCTGCCGATACCTTGCGCGTGGAGAATGTGCGCGCTTCCATTCTTTTGGGACTGTGCGAGGGTGAGTTCCCCCGCGCGGTAAGTGACGACGGCATCCTGACCGAAGCTGATAAAGAAGCTCTTGAAGAGTATGGCGTGATCTTGCAATCCCGCGAGCGTTTGCGCTCCTCCGAGGAGTTGTTTTACGTCTATCGCTCCATTAGCAAGCCTCGTGAATTTCTTTCGCTTATGACACACGCAAAACAGACCGACGGATCGTCTCGCACGCCCTCCTTGGCGTGGAGTCGCGTGGCGTTTTTGCTTGACAAAAAGCCGGAGATAATCGATTTTGCCGAGATTCGCCGCGCACGCGCGCTTCCCGCTGACGGGGAGTTAGCAAAGCCCTTGCAGGCTCCTGCGATCGAGGAAAAAGTTGCTTTGCGTTTGTCACAATCCAAAATTCAAGCTTTTGTGCTTTGTCCTTACCGTTATTTTAGCACTTACTCACTCAAGCTGCGCGAGCACAAGGATTCACAGCCCAATTACGCTGATGACGGCACGTTTTTGCACTACGTATTTGAGCATTTTCTGCGTACATCTCTTACGTCTGATGGCAAATTGGCGCTCCCCTCGCCTGAGGATGTTGAACCTCTTGCCGACCGCATCATTGCCGATTATATCGGAGAAGTTTGTCCCTTCCCCACGGAGAGTATGGACAATCGCTTGCTTCACATCTACACACGTTTGCGCCGACTTGCACTCAAAATGCTCCACGAGATCCTTGGCGAGATCCGTACAGGACTCTTTGTCCCCACACATTTTGAAAAAGGCATTGGCACACGGGACGAGGGCAGCTTGCCCCCTGTTCGTCTTATGCTTACCAATGGTAGTTCCGTACTGCTGAGCGGTAAGATCGACCGCGTTGACATTTTTGAGAGCGACGAAAAGCTCTATTTCCGCGTGGTGGACTACAAGAGCGGAAAGCACACCTTCTCGCTTGACGAGGTGCGCTCTGGAATGGATATTCAGCTCATTCTTTACCTCTTTGCTCTCTCGGGAGCGATGCCGAATGCCACACCTGTGGGTGCGCAATATCTCTTTGCTTCTACCGAAAAAGGAGTCACAGAGATCAAACGGAGTGGTCTTCTCTTGGATGATGAGACCGTTTCTGCCGCTGTCAACGGCGAGAGCGAAACCGTTTACACCAAAGGTTTGACAAAGCAAACCTTTGAAGAAATGCAACAGCTGCAGGACGAAATGAGGGCTGCTGTCCTCTCTGTTGCGGAGCGGATCCTCTCGGGCGAAGCCGAGAAAACGCCGTCCGAAAAGGCTTGTGCCTTTTGCCCCGTTCGCGCGGATTGCAACCGCGCATATCACCGCTGAAAGGAGTTGATTCCATGGGTAGAACCTGGACCCCCTCGCAAGAGGCCGCGATGCAAATTGACGGCAAGACGTTGTTGGTCTCCGCCGCCGCGGGCTCGGGTAAAACAAGCGTTTTGACCGAGCGTATCATTCGCAAATTGACCGATACCGAACACCCTGCCGATCTCTCCCGTATGCTGATCGTTACCTTTACACGCGCCGCCGCCGCAGAGCTCAAGGGCAGAATTGCCAAAGCGTTGACCGAGGAGATGGCGACCGACCCTGAAAACGCACATCTTTCGCGCCAGCTCTTTCTTCTTGGCAGTGCGCAGATCTCCACCATTGATGCGTTCTTTCAAAAAGCGGTACGCGCCAATTTTGAGAGACTTTCGCTCCCCGCTTCTTTCCGTATGGCGGACGAAGCTGAGGTGTTCCCCATTGCTGCCGAGATTATGGATGGGCTTCTTGAAGAGTACTACGACCGCTACGCCTCAAAAAGTGAGCAAAGCTCCCCTTTTGCAAAGCTGCAGGATAACCCCTTCGCCCAGACGCTCGACCATTTGATGTCGGGGCGCAGTGACGGCAAATTGGGCGCGGTCTTACGCGAGTTTCTTGCCCGTTTTTCTGCCGAGCCCGAGGGTGTAGGCGTTCTTGGTCGATTTGCAAAGGAACTCAATGAAACGGCGGATGCCGAATATTTCAGTACCTCTTATGGCTCTGTCGTTCGCAATTATTTAACCGACTTATTTGACGGATACATTTCTTTTTTGGAGAAAACAGAAGCGCACCTTGAGGTTGCTCCCGATATGTGCGCCAAATTCGCAGGTATTGTAGAGTCGGATCTTTCTTACTGCCGCGCAATGAAAAACGCCCTCGGTGAGGGCATCTACGAAAGAGCACGTGCGGTTGCTTACACCTTTATTAGCGGTCGTTTTCCGACTTCTAAAGAGAAAACGAGAGAGATCATCGCTTATCAGGAGTGGCGAACAAAATTCAAAAATGATGTTTCAAAGCGTGTGCAGGGACTTTTGCAATACCCTGCCGAGGTCATTCGAGAACAAATGCGCCGCACGGCTCTCCCTGCCGAAATTCTCTGGCGCTTTTACAGCGAATACACCGCCCGTTGCCTTAGCGAAAAGCTGGAGCGCGGTCTGCTCGAATTTGACGACGTGCGCGCAATGCTCTATCGACTTCTCACGGATGAAAACGGTGATCCCACTCCTTTTGCCGAGGAGCTTGCCGCTTCCTACGATGCCGTTTACATTGACGAGTATCAGGACGTGGACTATTTGCAGGATCGTATTTTCTCTCTCATCGGCAAAAACCGCCGCTTTATGGTTGGCGACATCAAGCAAAGCATTTACGGCTTTCGCGGTAGTGAGCCCTCGATTTTTGCAGGGTACAGACGCGAGATGCCGCTCTATACAGATCCCGAAGCCCAAAACGCCGATGGCGTTTGCGTGTTTATGTCGGATAACTTCCGCTGTGACAAGCCCGTGATCGACTTTGCAAACAAGGTTTGCGCGTTCCTTTTTTCGGCTTGCGAGAGTACGGTTGGATACCGACCGCAGGACGACCTTGTGTGCTCCAAGTCGACGGATGGGATTGTTGCCCCCGAGCATCCCGTTCCCGTAACGCTTGCGGTGTTTGATGCACCGCCACGCAAAAAAGCACGCGGCGAGGATGAGGACGACGCTGAGGATGTACGTGAGGAAGCCGTTTGGGTAGCCGCCGAAATTTCTCGCCTCTTGCGCGAGGAAAAGCTCGACAGCGGAGCCCCCATTCGCCCCTCGGATATTGCCATTCTTGTGCGAAACAAGTCTCACGGTGCAACCTATACCGATGAGCTTGCAAAATTAGGTATTCCCGTACTGTCACCGACATCTTCGGATATAGCGCAGGATCCCCTGCTTTATGATATGCTCAATCTACTCAAAAGTGTGGACAACCCGTGGCGTGACTTGCCGCTCTCGGAGTTCCTGCTCTCCCCTCTTGGCGGATTTGATTTGGAAGAGCTCAGCGAGGTGCGCGCATCTGCAGAAACATCCGTCGCACTTTATGATGCGCTTTTGACGGTAGCGGAAAGCGAAGTTGAACTTTCCCAAAAATGCGCCGCCGTTATTGCTTGGCTTGACGAGATGCGCCGTTTGGCTGACACACAGCCTGCCGATCGCTTTTTGCGCCTTCTCTATCAGGATGACCGTGTCGCGTATCTTTCGGATAAGCCCGTTCTCCTCTATCTCTATGAACAGGCGCGCATCTATCAGAAAAACGCGTTCTGCGGTCTTTACGGTTTTCTTTCGCACTTTGCAAAGCTCCTTGAGGGAGACAAGCTCTCTGCCGAGGGCTTTGGTGCTGCTGAAGATGCCGTAACCGTGATGACCGTTCACCATTCCAAGGGACTTGAGTTCCCTGTGGTATTCTTGGCATCTACCGGCTCGCCCTTTAACAAGGACGACATTAAAAAGAATCTGCTTTATCACCGCGAGGTGGGCATTGCCTGCCGCCTTTATGACGAGGCCTCGGGCAATCTTGAGGATACCGCGCTACGTGCGGCTCTTTGCCTCAAGGTAGATGAAGAACAGGTGGAAGAATCCATCCGTACGCTCTATGTAGCCCTGACACGCGCAAGAGAGCGAATGTACGTCAGCGGTACGCTTACAGGCAAATGGGAAACGGCTATTACCAACGCCTCTCTTATCCGTCGGGGTAATCGCGCGTCGATCTTGGGGGCTTCCAATATGCTTTCTTGGATCCTCGCGGCACTTTATGAGGGTGGCAAAATTGACGAGAATTTGCCCTTGACCGTGGTACATCCGTTCTATGGTGAGGTCGAGCGTGGACTTCCCCTCTCGGTCGGCGCGACTGCGCCCGAAAAGGATACTTCCCTCTCGCCCGTAGCCGAGCGTTACGCAGCCGTTTATCAGGCAAAAGAGGAGATGCAATATCCTTACGCTTTTTTGCAGGGACTGCCCACAAAAGCGGCGGCATCCAAATTGAGCGCCGATCTCTTGGACACACTTTGCGACGAAGAGGACGAAGAAAGCGCTCTCGCGGCGCAGATCGAGCTAATGCAGAGTGCAACACAGCCGTTTGACAGTCTTTTACAGGAGCAAGAAAAGCCAAGCGCCACCGAGATTGGTAGTGCTGTGCACGCATTTTTGCAATTCTGCGACTACGAGCGCTTGATGTCAACCTCTCCCGAGCAGGAAGCCGAACGCTTAGTTGCGGATGGCTTTATGAGCCGCCGCGCGGCTGATATTCTGCATTTTAAGCAGCTCAAAGCCTTTTGCCACAGCAATTTGATGAAGCTCATCGCCTCTGCCGAAAAGGTACAACGTGAATTGAAGTTTGGCATTTTGGAACCCATGCGCAATTTAACAAAAAATGCAGAGCTTGCGGCTCTGCTTGGCGACGAATCGTTGTTTGTGCAAGGCTCGATCGACCTGCTTTTGACAATGCCTGACGGACGCTTGATACTCGTAGATTACAAAACCGACCGCATCACGGACGAGGAACGTGCCGATCCCGAGCTACTTGCTAATCGTTTGAAAGAACGCCACGGGCATCAGCTTGCCTGCTACGCAGAGGCTGTGCGTGATCTTCTCGGGCGCGCACCCGACGAGATGCGCATTTACTCCCTACCCTTGGGCGCGAGCTTGTTGCTATAAAAATTACGAGCAAGAACGAAGATCTTTCTTCTGTTCTTGCTCGTTTTTTATTATTTTTTCGTCGCGTATCCGTAGCTTTGGGCATACTCCTCGGCGTAAGAGCCGGCGGAACAAACAAACGTAAGCTTTGCGTTGCAGTTTTCAAATGCGCCGTACTCAATTTTGGAAACATTCGTTGGTATCTGCACCTCACACAGAGCAATGCAACCGCGAAAAGCAAACCAGCCAATGCTCTCAAGCGTTTGAGGAAGAATAACCTTTTCTACGCTCAGATTGTTTTCAAAAGCGGTGTCGGCAATGTGTGTCACGGGACAATCCCCGATCGTATCGGGAACGGAAACGACCTTTTCCTTCCCAATATACGAGGTGATGGTGATCTCGCCATTCTTTGTCGTATACTGAAAATCGGATGGCGGTGCAGCTTCGGGAACACCAAGAGCCGCTTCCAATTCTTCAATGCGCGATTCGTATTCGACTCTCTGGGATGCGTGCGCATTTTTGATAGAAACGATCTCTTTTTGCAGTTCCACCACAAGATTTTGATAATAGTCCGCGCGAGCCTCTGCGGCATCAAGAGCGATTTGATCGAACACGTCAGATGTATCGGATGGAGTCGTGGTTTGAGGATCTTCTCCTTGATTTTGATTTGCGCATCCGCACAGAAGCAGAGAAAAAAGTAAGCAAGTGATAAGAATTTTTTTCATAATCTTTCTCCTTTGATGTAGGGTTGTCCTCATCATAACATAGAGCGCGTGTCGAATACAAGTGAAAACGGGCGCGAAGAAAAATTATGTGCAAAAAAAGCAAAAAACACTTGACTTTTTGGCACTTATAAGATATAATAATAGAGGCCAACGGACCATTAGCTCAGTTGGTTAGAGCCACCGGCTCATAACCGGTCGGTCCAAGGTTCGAGTCCTTGATGGTCCACCACGCAAAGCCACCCATTGGGTGGCTTTTTTGCGTGGTGGACCATCAAGCCTGACTCGACCTTGCTCTGCAACGCAGTTGCAGAATAAGGTTCGCATTTCAAGCAAAGCCGTCGGAAAGCTCGCTTTCCAGCGGCGCGCGCAGAAATATTGCCTCATAGGGCAAAGTCCCTATATTTTACTTATTTCTAAAGACAGTATTCTGCGGCAAGGTTTTTGTAATCGGTCTGTACCAAAATAGTTCTATAAACTCTCGGTTTTTGTCAGTTGCTTGAAGTCTGATAAAAGATTTCTTATGACAACTATCATATCTATTGTTGTAGGGATCAACCAAGATGTAGTATGTCCCCTCTCGGTAGAAGGTTCCTATGACGACTTCCTCGATATCTTCCACTTTAAGTTGATATTCGTAGCCAAAGAACAATCCTTTACGGTATAGCATCTTCTCTTTGTGGTTGTACGTAACGGTATAGACCGATCGATTCCCCACAAAAATGAGTAATGGGAGACATAACGCAAAACCAATAGTCATCACTAAATCTGTAATTATATCTTCATTTTTTGTAAGACCATCGATCAAGGTGCAGATACAAACGATCTCGGCGATTGTAAATCCTATAATACCAACGATTGAGAACACAGCCTCAAATTTAGATGAATAAACTTTTTTGATCATTTTATTATTCCTATATACTCTTCTGCTTTTTATCACAGTCGCTCCACCGTATCGGTCTCGATCGCGCGGATAAAAGCGGTGGCGGTGTAAATTTTGTAGTCTCCAACAAGTGCGCCGTTGTCGATTTCTTCAACCTTGTTTCCAAAATGGCAGAAAAGCTGCTTGGGAACGGGATTGACGATGAGAATTTGAGGAAGCTCGGAGTCGTATCCAAATTCTTTGACGGTTGTATGACTGAAAATCGGTGTTTTGAACAGACGGAAGGAATACATAAAGTGCAAGGCCCCCATAGGATGAATCGCCAACGGAATGCCTCTTTTTGGCGCTCCCACAAGCTTACAGGAATAAGTCTTTTTATGAGTCGTTATTTGAAAGCTCTCGCCCTTGCAGACGCGGAATGCCGAAAGATAGGGATGCTTAACGTCGGTTATGTGAAAATTCTTCTGTTCGCACGCACGTTTGATTACTTTGAGAAACTTTTTGCGAGCAAGCAGAACACGGAAGAAGTTGAAAAATACTGCAAACAGAATGACAAAAACAACAAGAACAAGCAACAAGGGGCTGGGATACCTGCGCCACAATTCAATCATAAGAGGCACATATTGTGTAAAAAAGCTCCACAGCATTAAGGCTGCAAACGGTACAAGGGTATATGCCGCCATAAGCGAAAGATAGGTATTGCGTTTTGCTTTTTTGCTGACGTCACGCTTCATTCCGCGCTCGCGTTGCCAATAGTCGATTGCGGAAATGTGTGCCACCACATAAGTAACCAATAAAAACGGAATGAAAACGCAAAGTGCAAGGAGCTGTCTGCCAAAGTTTCCGTATGCTCCAAAAACCTGGGCAAGGACCGGCACAGTTAACCACATAGGCAATATACAGAACATAACAGCCGTAACGACAAATTGAAGCCAAAAGTTCTTTTGCTTGAAAAGAAAAGCAAGATATTCCCTCTTGGTCGATTCTTCATGCAATTCCTTCAGGAAGCGGGCATGGATATCATCGTTGTAGGTCGCCTTAAGACGAATGAAGGAATGGTAATACAACACGAGGAACACCAGACAGATCAGAGTATAGGCGTTAAAATAAAACTGCTCCCCTCCCATAAAATAAACCCAGAGAAATGGTACCAGAGAAAGCCCTCCAAACATTCCCAAAAGACGAATAACTTTGGGAAAATATTGGCGAATTTTTTTCAAAATCATCATAAATTTCATGAAAAACGCCTCCTTTTGTAAGTTGTGCTTCCATTATACCATAATTTTTCTATCCTGTCAATAGATTATATGAAAATTCCCTGCGAAATTTTTATTGTTTCGCAGGGCTTTTCTATTGTGTCAAACTTATACGTCGAATTTCGGGTGATTCAAGAGCAGATTGATGAAAAGTCCGCCAAGAACCGAGCGTGCTTGGAAGCCGACCTGACGGGCACTGACGGTATCGTACCAGTCGGTAAGAGGAACGCGATCGACCGAGTCACTCGTCATATTGGTCATCGACTTATAGACTGCGTCGGTGTATTCGGGCACGTCAGCCATCACGGTCGTCCAAGCCATCCAGTCGAGCTTGGTGTAGTTGGCACGAGAGTCAAGCGGAACGCCGTATTCATTCATCTTTTCGGCGTAAACCGAGATCTCCTCGCGGGCAACATCCTCTCCAAAGAGACCGAGACCGAAGAGACGATCCCAAACCATATTGTATTTAAGGCTCCAAGTATCGTCACGGTCAAAGGTCAGGCGCCAGCCGTTGCCGTTTTGCTTTTTGGCTTCTTTCTTCCAACGTGCTGCCATATCTTGGGCAATTTTTGTGTACTTCTCTTCCCCAAACAGTTGACCGAATGCGCCGAGTGCCACGATGGCCTTGATGCTCAGGTTGCAGTTCTGTGCGAGGTGACCTGCAAAGTCGTCGGTGCAGAGCTGATTTTCGGGGTTGTAGCCGTATTCAACGAGATAATCCGCCCACGCTTGCAGAATGTCTTTGTTTTCCTCTGCCAGGGTGCGGTCACCGTCGGCACGCGTTGCGGCGGCTACGGTAAGAATTGCATTGCCGCATTCCTCTACAGGCATTTGGTATTTGAGCTCGTTGTTACCATACACCTGTCCGTTGCAAAGCGGATACTGTCCGCAATCGTGCGGTGCAAAGGGATAAGGCCATGCTTTGCTCTTTGCATAGTCGAAGATGGGACGCATCATACCGCGAACGAGCTCGGGATTATAGATAAGATAGAGCGGGATGGAGGGATAGGTAACGTCGAGCGTTGCCATACATCCGTTGGAGAAGTTCTCTTTGGAGAAGAACATCATTTTGCCGTTGATCTCGCAAAGCTTATGCGCAGCAACGGTTTGACGGTAAGCAAGTGCACCCAGTTTGGCATATTCGGGGGATATCTTCTCCATTTTTGCGATGAGATCTGCATCAAATTTTGCACATTCCGCGCGCAGGTCGTAAGCTTCACTGACGGCAACCTTCAGCATACTTTCAAAATCGCCGTAGACAGTCTTATAATAAGCATCAATATCGCGGTGGAAATACTGAACGGATTTGATGTCGTCATAAGCCAGAACGAACACGTCGGAAAGCTTATCGGATGTCGCACGCAAAAGCGGAACGGTGTAGAATTTTACGGGCTGCGTCAAGTCTGCATCACTGTTCCACGGGCGAACTGTGAACTCGGAGATGCGGTTGTTCAGCACACCGAGGTTGGCATTGGGATGCACAAGGTGCAAATATCCCCAATCGATACGCGCATCGTCTCCTGAACGGTTAAGGGGCTTTTGCTCGTGGTTGCCCATCCATACGTGGCCGGCTTCTGCAAAGCAATCCATTTGTTTTACATAGTATCCGTCACCGCAAAGGTAGGATGCCGCGTCAAAATAGACGCTGAAGGTATGCCCTTCCTCGCGCGGTGTGATGTCATAGAAAATATAAGAAACGGGGCGTGAGAACACCTCAGGTCTATCAAGAAGCAAGGGCGTCAGGAAGGTGACGCGGAGCTCGCACGTGGGATGCGAGAAGGTATAAACGGTGGAGGTTGGGTTGACGGTAACGTCGGTCTGCTCGAGCGCATTTCCTTCTGGGAAATAACGGTCTGTGACAGCGGTCTTACCCATAAAGCGGTACTTTTGGCCGTCGATGGTGATAAAGGCGAACATCGATTGCAGCACGCCCGTCCAATGTCGGGTATGGTCATCGGTAAGTCTGTCGGTAAAGCTCCAAATGCTAAAATACGGGTCGTTCGCCACAAGCGGAATTGCCGTAGGACGGAATTTTGTAGTTTGATTCATAGTCTTTCTCCTCTTCTCTTTTGGAAAATGGAATAAGTGCGCAAAATGGGCACGCTATCGGAAATGAAATTCGCGGATGGACGTGCCCATTTGGAAATTTGTTCTAATTAAATAGAGTGAATGCCGTTTGCCTTGTCGGCGTGCTCGGCATCAATACCGTACTTTTTTGCCTTGCGGTATTCAAAGAATTTTTTGGATACCTCCGGGAAGAGTGCGTAGGAGAGGACGTCCTCATCCTGCTCGAGATACTGTGCAATCTCACTTCTAAGCTGTTCGAGCTCAGGCTTGAGTGCATCTGCGGGACGGTAGTCGATGGGCTTCTCGTCGCCGATGATCTTCTTTACAAATTTGGGATCGATGGCTACGGGAGTCTTACCGTATTCGCCGCGAACGATGCCCTTAAATTCCTTGGTAACGGTCTTGTATCTCTCACCCATAATGACGTTGAATACTGCCTGCGTACCAACGATCTGGGAAGAAGGAGTTACCAGAGGAGGATATCCGACGTCTGCGCGCACGCGCGGAACTTCCTCGAGAACCTCGGTCAGCTTATCGGACTTGCCTGCCTGTGCAAGCTGGCTCATCAGGTTGGAGAGCATACCGCCGGGAACCTGATATACAAGCGCGTTAACGTCGACCTTGAGCGCCTTGGGGTTGAGCAAGCCGCTTGCGAGATACTTTTCACGCAGAGGGGTGAAGTGCTTGGTAACCTTATCGAGGTCGCTAAGGTTGATGCCGGTATCGTAAGGCGTGCCTGCAAGAGCTGCAACCATTGCCTCGGTAGGCGGCTGGGATGTGCCCATTGCCATAGGAGAGATTGCGGTGTCGATAACGTCAACGCCTGCTTCTACTGCCTTCATGAGAGTCATAGAAGCCAGACCTGCGGTGTAGTGGGTGTGTAGCTGCACGGGAACCTTAACAGACTCTTTAATGGTCTTAACGAGCTCGTAAGCATCGTAGGGTTTGAGAAGTCCTGCCATATCCTTGATGCAGATGGAGTCAGCGCCCATTTCCTCAAGCTGTTTTGCATACTTGGAATAGTATTCCATCGTATATACAGGTCCTGTTGTGTAGGAAAAAGCTGCCTGAACGTGTCCGCCCTCTCTGCGAGTTGCGTTGATAGCGGTCTTGAGGTTACGGGGGTCATTGAGCGCATCAAAGATACGGATGATATCGATGCCGTTTGCAAGAGATTTTTGTACGAAATACTCTACTACATCGTCGGAATAGTGACGGTAGCCGAGAATGTTCTGTCCGCGGAAAAGCATTTGCAGCTTGGTATTCTTGACCTTGTCGCGAATAGCACGCAGTCTTTCCCAAGGATCTTCATTGAGAAAACGCATACAAGCATCAAAGGTTGCACCGCCCCACGCCTCAAGGGAGTGGTAGCCAACCTTATCCATCTGCTCGAGAATCGGAAGCATCTCTTCTGTGGTCATACGGGTTGCAATCAGCGACTGATGGGAGTCGCGAAGCACTGTTTCTGTAATTTTTACTTTAGCCATTGTATTACTCCTATCAGATTGGAATTAGCCGAAGAAGGACATCAGTACGCCTGCGGCTACGGCAGAGCCGATAACGCCTGCAACGTTGGGTCCCATTGCGTGCATCAAAAGGAAGTTGGAAGGATCGGCCTTTTGTCCCTCAATTTGAGAAACACGCGCCGCCATAGGAACGGCGGATACACCTGCCGAACCGATGAGCGGATTGATCTTTCCGCCGGTGAGAACGTTCATCAGCTTTGCAGTCAACAAGCCGCCTGTTGTGGAGATCAGGAATGCGGTAAGACCAAGAACAATGATCAGAAGCGTCTTTGTGTCAAGGAAAGAAGCCGCCGTTGCAGTTGCACCAACGGAAATGCCAAGACAGATGGTGACTGTGTTCATCAGACCGTTTTGTGCAGTTTTGGAAAGACGGTCGGTCACGCCACACACGTTCATCAGGTTACCAAACATCAAGCAACCGATCAGAACAAGCGCATCGGGAACGATCAAACCAACGATGATCATAACAAGGATCGGGAAAATGATCTTTTCCGCCTTGCTAACAGGACGAAGATCTGTCATTTTGATCTTTCTTTCCTTCTCGGTTGTGAGAAGCTTCATAACAGGCGGCTGGATCATTGGGATAAGTGCCATATAGGAATACGCGGCGATTGCAATGGCACCGAGCAGACCGGGAGCAAGGCTCTTTGTAACCGTAATAGCGGTCGGTCCGTCGGCTCCGCCGATGATACCGATAGAGGCTGCCTCATTGCCGGTGAATACGCCGGAGATCAGCGCGCCTGCGAATGCCACAAAAACGCCAAGCTGTGCGCCCGCGCCGATGAGCAAGCTCTTGGGATTGGAAATCAGGGGGGTAAAATCGGTCATAGCGCCAATGCCGATAAAGATAAGGCAGGGATAAATACAGGTCTTAACACCAATGTAAAGGAAGTCTAAAAGGCCGCCGTTTGCAAGGATGTAACCGTAATCGTGATAATATTTACTGCCTTCGGTCATAAATTCAGACCAAAGTGCTTCGTTATAAAGACCTGCACCCGGAAGATTTGTAAGAAGCATACCAAAAGCAATACCAATTAATAGTAATGGTTCAAACTGCTTTTTGATTGCAAGGTATAAAAGCACAAGCGAAATAGTAATCATTACGGCGTACTTCCAGCCCTCAGTCAAAAAGCCGGCACCAAGCAAATAAAAACCTGTTTGCCTTAAAAATTCTAAAATTGCGTCTGTCATTTTTATTTCTCCTTAAAGGATATTTAAGCGATTACGCAAAGAGCAGCGCCGGTTTCAACAGATTGGCCGG
>JAZNZC010000138.1:0-9808 GCA_045594745.1 Eubacteriales bacterium | reverse complement strand
GAAGGAAAGACCTGCCCAGTTTGCGGGATACTTGCCGTGGATGTTACCGATACCTGCTGCGAGCATGGTAACGCCGAGATCAGCGATCATCTTGCATTCGTTGGGATCAGCACATTAGCCTGCGCCGACAACGCCGTCCTCTTCGCCGCCGATGGAGCCTACCTCAGCCTCAAGGGAGAGTCCCTTCTCAGCCGCAACCTTAACAAGCTCCTTGGTCTTCTCGATGTTCTCCTCAATCGGATAGTGAGAGCCGTCGAACATAATGGAAGAGAAGCCTGCCTCGATGCACTTGTAGCAGTGCTCGTAGGAGCCGTGGTCGAGGTGGAGCGCTACGGGAACGGTGATGCCGAGCTCATCGATCATCGCCTTAACCATATTGGTAACGGTTTTGAAGCCGCACATATACTTGCCTGCACCCTCGGATACACCGAGAATAACGGGAGAGTTCAGCTCCTGTGCCGTTTGCAGAATGGCTTTTGTCCACTCGAGATTATTGATATTGAACTGACCTACTGCATAGTGACCTGCCTTTGCCTTGGTCAGCATTTCTTTTGCCGAAACTAACATTTTAAGTCCTCCTGATTTTTAGATCAAATAAACAATAACATTATATACCAAAATGCGAAAAAAATCAAGAGTTTTTTTCATTTCGCCAAAACTTTTATAAAATTTTGATGATGTGCCCAAAAAGTCGGCATACTAAACGCGTATTTTGTAGAAGTATGAGAGGTGAAGTTGTTGGAAAATGATGTAAGATATCAAAAAATGACAGAGGCTCCCGTTGGCAAAACGATTATTGGATTATCGCTCCCCAACACGGTGGGGCTTTTGGTTATAGCGGCGTATTCTTTGGCAGATTCCTTTTTTGTGTCGGGATTGGGAACACAAGCGGGGGCAGCAGTTGGCGTGGTCTTCCCTCTTCCGGTTCTTATGCAGGCTGTCGGATACACACTGGGACTCGGTGCGGGCAGCCGCATCTCCCGCGCTTTGGGAAAGCGCGACGTAAAGACGGCATCCTCACTTGCGGCAAGTGCGATCGTTTGGTCTCTCATTTTGGGATGCGGCATTGCTGCTGTTGGGTTGTGGAAAGAAGAAGCACTTCTTCGTCTATTTGGAGCATCGACAGATATTATAGATACTGCGCGGGCTTACTTGACACCTCTTTTGTGGTCAACTCCTGCGATGTGCGCCACGTTTGTGCTCAGTCAGCTATTGCGCGCCGAGGGATTGGCGACATATTCGATGGTAGGCCTTGCCGCGGGCAGTATTTGTAATATTGTACTTGACCCTATACTGATTTCAAATGTTGGAATGGGCATTGCGGGAGCTTCGACGGCAACGCTGGTCAGTCAGAACTTGAGTGCTGTGATACTGTTATCTTCCTATCTGTTTCACAAAAGCCGTCTGCGACCGTTTTCGCATTTGCGAATCGGAACACTCTTCCTGTTTGGTAAAATCTTTGTAACGGGACTCCCCTCTCTTGCACGGCAAGGACTTTCGGGATTGGCGACCATTCTCATCAATCACGCGGCGGCGGACTATTCGGATGCGGCGGTGTTGGCGCTCTCGCTTGTTGCGCGCGTATTTTTGCTCGTGTTCAGCTTTTGCCTCGGCATTGGACAAGGAATGATGCCCGTGGTGGGTTACAGCCACGGCGCGGGCAACACAAAAAGGCAAAGTGACGCCTACCGATTTGCCGTACGGCTTTCCACCGCGGTGATGTTTGCAATCTCGTTGCCTCTGATCATTTGGGCTCCCGAGGTCATTTCCCTTTTCCGTAATGATGCAGAGGTCATTCGCATCGGCGCATTCGCTTTGCGCGCGCAATGTGCGATCTTGTTCACACACGGGCTTGTGACCTGCACGATCCTTTATCTGCAAGCCGTGGGACGTGCTTTTCTTGGCACTATCCTCGCCGCGGCGCGGCAGGGTTTCTTCTTTTTGCCGCTCATTTTTTTGTTGCCTGCAAAATTTGGACTTTTGGGGTTGTGTTTGGCACAGCCTGCGGCAGATGCGGTGACATTTTTGTTTGCATGGATCATCAAGAAAACAAGAATAAAAAAGGAGAGCAGGCGGCAAAAGCAACCTGCTTAACGTAAAAAATTGGGTGGATTTTTGTTTTCGTGCTGTGAAAAGTCAGCGGCAAGCATTTCTTTGAACTTGGAAGTGTCTATGTTCCCTATCGCCTCTTTTGCATATTCCAACAGATAGCGAAAGACATCGGGTTGGGAGATGCGTTGCAGTGGGCGCGTGTCGTGATTCTCTAAATAAATGCTCAATCCTTCCCAAAAGCGGAACGGCGACGGCATCAGGGGGGTGAGATACCACAAGGTGTGTGCAAAGCGGTCGCTTTCAAGGTAGCGGTCAAGCACCTCGGCAATGTGTGTCAGGCGTTGCATTTGGGTATAGGACATCCATTTGCTTTGCAGGACTGTGTAAGGCGGTGTGGGGAGATAACGGTATTCGTATTCTGCGGCGCGCTCGCGCAGCTCTGTGCCGTGGAGAAGCTTGAGAAATCCGAGTTGAAGCATATCCGACGAACCGTAGGCATCGTCGAAGGATTTGGCAAAGGAAGCGTAATCCTCATACGGAAGCCCTGCAATGAGGTCGAGGTGGACGTGCACGTTGCCGACGTTGCGAATGCGTCTTGCGGCGGCAATGACCTTTGCGGCATCAATGTGGCGTGAGGATGCGGCAAGCGTTTGGGGATTGGTGCTTTGCAGTCCGATTTCAAGCTGTACTTTTCCCTTTGGAAAATGAGAGAGAATATCGAAGCTTTCTTCATCGAGAAGTGTGGCGCAAATTTCAAAATGGTAGCTTTTGGTGTATTTTTCATCCAGAAGCGCGCGCCAGATGGCATTTGCGCGGCGGATGTCGGCATTAAAGGTTCGGTCAACGAATTTGATGACCTTACAATTTGTATGCAGTTTTTCAAAGGTCAAAAGCTCGTCCAGCGTTTGCTCCACGCTTTTGAAGCGCACACCGTGGGTAGCAGACGAGAGACAGTAAGCGCAGGAATACGGACAGCCGCGCGAGGATTCGTAATAAAGAATACCGCCCGTCTCTTCATTGGGACGATAGTGCACACCTGCATCGGCAAAGGTAACGGCATCGCCACCCGAAATGCGGGGATAGTCTCTCCCCTCTCTGATTGCTTGGCAAAGAGAAAGCATTGCTTCTTCTCCCTCGCCGCGCACGATGGCGTCTATCCAAGCGGCATTTTCAAAGCGTTCAAGCCCGTAGGAAACCTCGGGGCCGCCAAGTACGATGCGGCTCTCGGGTATGAGACTTTTGAGCGTTTCGGCAAGTGTGAGCATGGATTCGATGTTCCAAATGTAGCAGGAGAATCCGTAAATGTCGGCATTCTCACGATACAGATGCTCTAAAATGTGAGCGGTCCTGTCACGCAGGGTGTGCTCGATGAGCACGACCTCAAAGCCTGCACGCTCCAAGGGCTCGCGCAGACAGCGAATGGCTAAATTGGAATGGGAAAAAGAGCCGTTCATTGCAAAGAGTACAATTTTCACACGCTCCCCTCCTTTCGTCCTGTGTCAGTTTTTCTTTTCAAATTGCCAAATGATTCCGAAATCACGCTCTAAAATTTCATACAGGCGCGCATCGGTGACGTTTTCTTCAATATGGATCAGTTCTCCGTTTTGGAAGATTTTATAGTCGCGGTCGTTGATGGCGCGGCGGCCGTCGGGCGTTTTGATGGCGACCATTGGCGACTTATTAAAAGGAGACGCGGGGTGCTTTTCACAATAAAACGAGGGCTGAATGAAGTCGATGTCAAGCTGTTCTTCTTCGGTAAAGGAATAGTAAGGCTTCCATTCGCCGTCTGCTTTTTCACACAGCACCCAACCAAGGAAATTATCGCGCGAAAAGCGGAAGGAACCATTGCTACATTCTTGCTCTACGCCCTCTTCTAACAGAAGCGGAGCACGCGGTGCTTCAATGCCGATGCCGACTTCCACAACATAGCGTTTGCCCTCGCAAGCGGTGACGACAACGCGGTGACGGCGTACGGGGATGTCTTTTTCTCCGCGTAAAAAGCGGCCAAGATAGCATTTGGTCTCAAAACCAAGTGAGCGTAGAAGCATTGCAACAGCACCGCCGAGTTCAAAGCAATATCCGCCGCGGTGCCTCTGAACGATCTTTTCAAAAAGTGCTTGTTCCGATAAGTCGATGGATTTTTCGTTGAGAATATCCAAATTTTCATACGGTACGAAACAGATATGGTTTTGTTGGAGCTGTTTGAGAAATTCGTATGTGTGTGATACATCCTCGCATCGCATACCAATGCGTTCGAGATAGAGATTTGCGTTCATTTTTTGTCTCCGTTCGGTTAACTTCCCTTGTATTATAGCACGAAATTAACCAAATGTAAAGAGGGCGAATACGGTTCGCCCTCTTTTTATAGAGAAATCAAGCCTTTTGCCCAAATAACTTTTCGCAAAAAGATTTTGTAAAGGCTTCTTTTGCATCAAAATTCATCGCATCGGAGTAGATATCCTCAAGGCGGAAGTGTACCTCGCGCACTTTTTCAAGGGCGTCGAGAGCCTCTGTGCGCAAAGCGCGACCGATGCGTTCCCCCGCGCGAAGCTCACGGCGGATGCGCTTCATAGACGCTGTATCAACAAATCGTCGCGTAGAAATGCGGTGACACGGATAGTCGCATTCTTCCTCGGGACACACGACAAACGCAATACCGCTCTCTGTGAAGAATAAGCCATCGATCTTTTCGGCTTCCACAGGATCGTGCGAGATGCGAACAGAAAGGCGTTTTTCATTGGCAATTTTGCCAAGCTCCATCATCAAATACTGTGCCGCGCCGTAGCAATCGGAAACGATATAGATCTCTTCTGCCTCGTGAAAATAGGTGTCGAGTCCCACCTCTCCTCGCATCCCAACGGAATGTATGAGTGCGGGCTGTACCGAATAGCCCGCGCCATCGGGCAGATCACGCAAGAGCTTTTCTGCCTGCGCCGCGATCTTATCTTTTTTGATATAGGGAGCGACAAGAGCATCCCGATTGGCACGCATATCCCCAAATCCGCTCAAATATCGGTAGGCGCGACGGTAGGCGTCGCCCTTTTCGCGGTTCAACTGTTCGATCTCTGCGCGGCGCGCCGAAAGTGCATCGCTATCCCAAAACTGCCCGAGATTGACGATGTCCTCCCAAGCGCCTGGGCAGATCGGTTCAAAGAGATGCGGTGCTGTCGCATCCAAAAGAGCGATGCCCTCTCTCCCCTCTTTGGTAAGAATCACGGCATCGAGAGAGCTTGGGTCGGATGAGCAATAGATGTATTCACACGCCCATCCGCACGCAACCGCATACTCGGAGACATCGCGCAAAAAACGGCTTTTTCCTGTTCCCGGCCCCCCCTTGACCGCCCAGATGTGACCTATGCGTGACGCACGAAAGACTTCTTCATAATAACTGATAAAACCGGCAGTACTGTTGGATGCGGCAAAGTATGCATCCTCGCCGGTGGATCTGATACCCATAAATATTCCCCCCGTTTTGTTTTGCTATCATTGTATGCGATAAGGGGAAAAATGTTCTATTCTTTTTGAAATTTGCATATAGTAAATCAAAAAAGTGAGGGGGGATACCGTGCAGAACATTCAAATTGCATACAAGCACTCCTCCTTGCCCGGCGTTCTCCTTGGGTGTCTGCCACAGCATTTCTGTGATGCGATACAACGGACTGGTTCCTGCGCGATCGAGGAGATCCGTCTGCATCGCGGACGCATCCTCACCGTCACCTCGAGGCAAAAAACGCTTGGGTGTGGCATTGTTGTGGGGGAGCGCGAAATACAAGATGTTTTCAGTCGGATGTGCGGTGGTTCGCTTTATGCATTTGAACAAACCATTCGACAGGGCTACATTCCCCTTGAAGGTGGGATTCGCGTGGGTGTTTGCGGCAGTGCCGCCTGTGAGGATGGCAAGGTTATTGGTGTGCACAGCATTACGGGACTGATGATCCGTATTCCGCACGCCGTCCCCGTTGAAGCCGATACGTTGTTGCGCACTTTTTTCTCCGATCGCGCACAGCGCGGAATGTTGATATATGCCCCACCGGGTGTTGGAAAAACCACACTTTTGCGCGCATTGGCAGCCAATGTATCTTCTCCACGCTATGGACGGCACACGGTGGTTGTGGACACGCGCGGTGAACTCAATGTATCATTGAACGATTCGACGCTCAACCTTGACGTGATGAGCGGATACCCACGTGATATAGGCATCGAGATCGCCGTGCGGACCTTGGGCGCGCAGGTAGTCATTTGCGATGAAATTGGCAGTATGGCAGATGCGCAAGCAACTTTGCGTGCGGCAAATTGCGGTGTTCCATTGATCGCTTCAGCGCACGCAGCTTCGGTTGACGAGCTTTTGGAAAGACCTGCAATCAAGCTTCTGTATCGGGCCCACGTGTTTGGCAAATACGTTGGACTCTCGCGCCGCGTTAGCGGTGGATTCGATTATGACATCACCGATTGGCGCGATACACTTATGGGCAAAGGAGAAACGAAATGTTGAAATTTTTAGGGGCTTTGCTCATCCTTTCCGTCGGCATTTTTGCCGCCTTTGTATCGGTGCAATATGAAAAAAAGCGTCTCTCTGTTGTGGACGGTTGGATCGATCTTATCCTCTATATTCGCGGACAAATCGATTGCTATCTGATGCCTCTTGGGGACATCCTATCGGGTGGCGACCGCGCCCTGTTTGAGGCTTGTATGTCGCCATCAAATGCGGCGGATCTGCCTGCCATTCTGGATGCCTCGGGAATCTATCTTGACGGAGATGCCAAGCGCACTCTGGAAAGCTTTGTGCGCGAGATCGGGGCAGGATATCGCGAAGAACAGCTCAAAAGATGTGATTTTTTCATTTCGTCCCTGCGTACACAGCGTGAAAGAATTGCCGCCGCGCTGCCGCTTCGTGTGCGCCTTTGTGCAACGCTTTGCGTGTGCATTGCTCTTGCTACAGCCATTCTTTTGTGGTAAATTATAAAGATTCGGAGAACCTCTGATGGATATTTCCTTGATTGTAAAAATTGCAGGCATCGGTATGCTGGTATCGGTCGCCTCACAGATTTTGAGTAAAAGCGGACGTGACGAGCAGGCGATGCTTGTTACCATTGCGGGCATTATTGCCGCATTGATGCTCCTGATCTCGCAAATTCGGGATTTGTTTGATATGATCGTTTCGACCTTTGGAATGTAGCAATGACTGTTTTGAAATTGTGTATGGTCTCTCTCCTGATTTTGGCAGGGACGAGCGTCATTCGAGGGTGGAAATCCGACTTTCTTCCCCTTGTTCGCATTGGTGCGACGGTCTTGTTTGGAACTCTACTGCTGGCAAGTGCACAGCCCCTTCTCTCTTTGATAAGTACCTTGGGAAACGGTGCGGGAACATCGGCGTACATCGAGATCATCCTCAAAGGCTTGGGGATCGTTATTCTGACGCAGATCTCGTCAGATATCTGCCGCGACAGTGGCGAGGCAACGCTTGCAGGACACATTGAAACGGTTGGCAAATTGGAGCTTCTGCTCCTATGCGTTCCCTTGATTGAGGAAATCCTTGCCACTGCCGAAAAGCTTTTGGAGATGGGGGGGTAACGATGATAAAGCGTTTGTTTTTTGTTTTTCTTTCCTTTTTCCTTTTGCTCTCACTTCTCTCCCCCGTCGCTTTTGCGGATGGAAAAAAGGACTCCGAAACACTTCCTGATGTCTATCAAGACCTGCTAAACAGCCTACCGCCATCCATTTTGGAACGTCTCCCCGAGGGGGCACTATCTGACAAAACGGAAGAGGTCGGCGGTGCTGTGGGAGAAATGAGCAGTTTTTCCTATCTGTTGCAAACGGTGCTCTCTTTGGTGGGACTTCGTTTGGGAGACTGTCTTAAATTATTGTGCTCCATTGTGGGAATTTTGATCTTATCTTCAATTTGCCGCACCTTTTGTGCATCTCTCAAAAAGCCTGAGATCGCACGTGCATTTTCATTTATTATTACACTCATCATCACGGTGACCATTTTTGCAACGGGCTTTGGAACGATCGAGAGTACAGCATCTTATTTTGGAACGCTGAACACGTTTACCTCTGCCGCCGTGCCTTTGATGGGAAGTCTTTACGTGATGGGCGGTAACGCCGCGGCGGCTGTTGCCACCTCGGCGGGGCTCTCTCTGTTTATGACCGTGCTCGAGGAAATTGTCGGGCAAAGCATTGTTCCCTTTTGCGGCATTTGTCTCGCTCTTGCACTCATTGGCGCTTGTGAAGGTGGGCCGCGCTTGAGTGGACTCTTGACAAGCCTGAAAAAGAACTACACGCTGATGCTCTCCTTTTTTATGATGTTGCTTTTGGCAATGCTGGGCTCACAAACCATATTGGGAGCAAGCCAAGACACGCTTGCTATGCGAAGCGCAAAATTTGCGGCAGGAAATATGATCCCCGTTGTGGGCGGCTCGGTTGCCGAGCTTTTACGCTCGGTGAGTGCGAGTGTTGGATATATGCGGAGCGCGGTTGGCATTTGCGGTGTTCTTTTATTGGTCCTTTTAATGCTCCCCACGCTCGTAGAGCTTCTTCTTGCGCGCACGACCTGGCAGATATGCTCCTTTTTTGCCGAAATTTTGGGCTGTGACGGAGAAAAACGCTTGCTTGACGAGTTTGCTTCCATTAACGGATATCTGATTGCGGCAGTTGCCATTTGCTCGTCGGTTCTCTTTCTCACCTTTACGCTATTTACACATTGCGCTACGGCGCTCGCTTGACCTATGGAAGATATCAAGGCTTATATGATCTCTATTTTTGCCACCGCGCTCCTCATTACGGTGGTGGACATCCTTGCGCCCACAGGCACAGGTGGAGGACTTTCCCGTCATCTAAAGCTTGTTTCATCACTTGTGTTCGTCTGTATACTCATTTCCCCCACCGTCTCACTCGCACAAAGGCTTGTTGAGTTTGCAAACGGAAATTGGGAGCTTGACATAGAGGGAGATATTGAGGATCATTACGCGGAACAGCTCCAAAACGCGCTTGACGATGCTTCGCGAGAATATTTTGCAGGGATGCTGACAAAAACGCTTTGCGAGCAATTTGAGATCATCGAGGATGACATTCGCGTGCACGTGGAATGGGTTGGTGAGGGCGAGAATTTGCGCCCTAAAAAGGTGACGGTCGTTCTCTCGGGCAAAGCAATTTGGAAAAATCCTGCCAAAATTGAGGAGTATGTGTCCACGCTTTTGGATTGCGATTGCGTCAGCGCGATCGAGTAGAATTTTGATACGAAAACAGGAGTGATTATGTTCGATTTTTTGAAAAAAGGAAATGCATCGCAAAACGGTCGGTTGCGGCTCTATCTTCTATTAGGGTGCGGTGTGCTTGGGGTTTTGTTAATTCTATTTGGAAGCAGTGGAAAAAAGGTGCAACAGTCGGAAAGTGATCCACCTTACAGCACATCCACCGACGAGTTGGTGATCTATCAGGACTACCTCGAAGCTCGCATCAAAAAGCTTTGCGAGTCGGTCAGCGGTGTGCGGAATGTGACCGTTATTGTCACTCTCTCGGGCTCTTTTGAGTCTGTCTACGCTACCGAGTGGCCCGATGGAAACGAGGAGTATGTTATTCTCGGCAGCGGCTCTTCCGCCTCGCCTATCTACCTCTCGCGCTCCGCTCCCGAAATCGCCGGAATCGGTATCGTCTGCTCGGGTGGATCCAACGACACCATCCGCCGTGAGTTGATTTCATTGCTCTCCGCGACCTTTCATATTAGCTCGAACAGAATTTATATTACAGAGGCGGGATG
>JAZNZC010000137.1:0-4229 GCA_045594745.1 Eubacteriales bacterium | reverse complement strand
ATGTCCTCGACCTTCCTTTTTGATATGGTTATGATCGCGCTCTATCCTCTGATGGGCAAAGCGCTTGGAATGAGTGACATCGCCTACGGCATTTGGGCGGGAACGTCTGTCAACGACACCGCAAGCGTGGTCGCTTCGGGCTACGCCTTCTCCGAGATTGCAGGCGATTTTGCCACCATGGTAAAGCTCACGCGCACCATTGCTATCATTCCTACCGTCCTGGTTTTCGCCTTTGTTGGCACACGTATGAAGCAAAAAGAGCTTCAAACCGCCGGCGGCGAGGGCAAAAAAGTGAACATCGTTAAAATCATTCCATGGTTCATTTGCGGATTTTTGGCGCTTGCCATCATCAACAGTATCGGTTGGATCCCCGCATCGGTTTCGGGCGTGATGAAAACAACAAGTAAATTCCTGATGGTGTCGGCATTGGCGGCGATCGGTCTTGGAACGAGCATCACAGACTTCAAAAAAGCAGGACTTGCCCCGATGTTCTACGGCGTTACCATTGACACTTTGGTCACCCTGACGGCTCTTGGCGTGATTTGGCTGATGGGGTTGATGTAATTTTTGCATAGGAGATAAATAGATATGCGTTTTTCAAAAGGTGATCTCTTTCACATCGAAATGCGAAGTGGCATATATCAGGTATTGGATTTATACAAATCGGATAACAACGGAAACGTGTACTATTTTAGAAAAGTATTTGATGGCAAGCTAAATCTAAAAGTGTCAAAGGCTGAATTTGTGCACGAGGGATGGATGACACACATCAGCAACAAAACGAGAGAGCGATTATCAGAAACACTCAACTCGGTCAATGTTCAGGCTATTTTGAATGATCTTACGATCGACCGAATGATGCAGTTTGGAGTCAATACTCGTGTTGAAATCTTTTGGTGCACAATGGACCCAAAAAGCAAGAAGAGGCTTAAGAAACAGTTGAATGATAAAACAGAAGAGTTCATCAATCCCTTTTCCTTGCGAAACGTCATACAGGAATTGCACAATCAAGGCGAGCTTCACATAAAGCCCTGTCTTGTATACCCCCCGGATGGAAAACGCTTGTATCGCATTGAACTTGGCAGATACTGCGATGATTTTGATGAATTTGGGAATGAGTGCTTCAGAGAAATGCGTTTTTCCGAAATAAAGATGTCCCGACGAGAAGATTTGCTATAATACTCTTGAAAGCGAGGCGAATTTATGAGATTCTTCTCTTTTGACAGTGCATTGAGTTCGGAAGAAATCAAGCACCGTTGCCTGTATCTTCTGGAAACCGAAGAGCATTCTCCGTGGAACATATTCAAAGAATATACCTCTGCGAGACGAGGCTTACATCTATATCAAACAGACGACGATTTTGTTGGATATTTTGAAACGGGAAAACGTAACCGGTATCATTCCCTGCAAAAAACAAAAATCTGGTTCAAGATCAAGATCAAAGAAAAAAACGGCAAAGTGACAGTAAAGGGATATACATATGCCAACCCGCTTTTCATATTGGTCATTCTGAGCGGTATTATCAATTTTGTTTTTGAAAAGGCATTTTTGGCGTTAGGTCTTTTCTTGCCAATGGCTCTCATTCTTCTTGCCGTACAGCTCAAAGATGAAGATAACGCGATAACCGAAATAGAAAACCGTATTGCTAAATAAACAAAAAGCCATCCTCGCGCACGCGTATATATATAAGGTTGGAAAAAGCAAAAAACTTTCAAAAAAATACAAAAAAATGCGAAAAAGCCCTTGACAAGTGGGGACGTTTGTGATATAATGTCCGTACCTCTGCCTAAGGGCTTTTTTGTTGTGCGCATTTTTTCGTGCAACTTGGCGGTCATCGTGCCACCCAAACGGGTTTGACTGCTTCACCTTTTTCAGAGGGAGGTACACAGACGTTCACTCTGTGGACGTCAAATAAATTTTTATATGGGAGGTGCCGCTAAATGGCTGCTAAAAATGAGGCAAGAATCAGAATTACTTTGGCATGCACAGAGTGCAAGCAAAGAAATTATGATACGAAAAAGAACAAGAAGAATGACCCCGACAGACTGGAGCTCAAAAAATTCTGCAAGTTCTGCCGCAAGCACACAATGCACAAAGAGACCAAGTAATTGGTGAAAGAAAGGAAATAATGAATATGAAGAATCTGTTTAACAGAACCCTCGCACTCGTTTGCGCTGTTCTGATGATGATTTCCCTCTTTGCGCTCCCCGCATTTGCACACGAAGGCCACGACCACGAAGGCGAAGAAGAGGTTGTAGAAGAAGGCCTCTCTACCGCAGCGATCGTTTGGATCGTAATTGGTGGTGTTCTGGTTGTTGCAGGTGTTGTGCTGGGCATTAAGTACCGTGAAAAGATCGCTAAGGGTCTGCGCGTTTACAAGAGCGAGTTCAAGAAGGTTTCTTGGCTCTCTTGGAAAGACACGAAGAAGAGCTCTTTGGTCGTTCTCGGTGTGCTGGTTGCGTGCGCGCTGGTGATCTGCCTGCTCGACCTTGGCTTGTACAACGGTCTCTTGGCAATGGTTCAAGCGCTCCGTGGCTTGTTCGCATAAGGAATTTGCAATGAGTGATATCAATGAAATGAACGTCGGTCCGAGATGGTACGTGGCACATACTTATTCCGGATACGAAAACAAAGTAAAAGCAAGTCTTGAAAAAATCATCGAAAACCGTGGCCTCGGTCACTTGATCTTTGATATCAGCATTCCTACTGAGATCGTCATCGAAAAAAACGGTGACGTTGAGAAGGAAGTGGAGAACAAGATCTTCTCCTGCTACGTCTATATCAAAATGATCATGAACGAGGAAAGCTGGCACGCAGTAAGAAATATTACCGGCGTGACAGGATTTGTAGGTCCCGGATCCCGCCCCACCCCCCTGACGGATGAGGAAGTCGCTGCTCTGGATATCGAACAGGTACAGCAGGTCAAGCTCTCCTTCTCGGTTGGTGACACAGTTGAAGTCATCAGCGGTCTGTTTGAGGGTTACAACGGCGTCGTTCAATCGATCTCCGAGGATCTCAAAAATGTTACCGTGCTCATCAAGCGCGGAAGCCGCGATATGCCCGTTGAGCTCGAATCGAGCGAGGTTAAGGTAGCGGCAAACTAAACCTTTTTCGGCAACGCACGGCGTTGCACGTGGGAGGAAGAAAATTTTTACTTTATTACATTCTTCCGCAAAAAACCACATTTGGAGGTAAATTATTATGGCAAAGAAAGTTTTAGGTTATATCAAGCTGCAGCTCCCTGCAGGTAAAGCAACTCCTCAGCCTCCCGTAGGTCCCGCTCTCGGTCAGTACGGCGTGGCTATCCCCGTTTTCACAAAGGAATTCAACGAAAGAACGAAGAACGACATCGGCCTTATCATTCCCGTTGTTATCACTGTTTACGCAGACCGTTCCTTCACTTTCATCACCAAGACTCCTCCCGCTCCCGTTCTTATTAAAAAGGCAGCAGGCATCGAGTCCGGTTCCGCAGCCCCCAACAAAACCAAGGTTGCAAAGCTCACCAAAGAGCAGGTTAAGAAGATTGCTGAGACTAAGATGCCCGACCTGAATGCGGCAAACGTTGAAGCAGCTATGAGCATGATCGCCGGTACCGCACGCTCCATGGGCGTTACCGTAGAGGACTAAGGGGGTACTGAACAATGGCAAAAATGGGTAAAAAGTATATCGACAGCACAAAGCTGATTGAAAAAGCAAAGGCTTATGAAGTAACCGAGGCTATGGATCTGGTTTGCCAGACCGCTAAGGCTAAGTTCGACGAGACCGTTGAAGTTCACGTTCGTTTGGGTGTTGACTCCCGTCAGGCAGACCAACAGGTTCGTGGCGCAATCGTTCTCCCCAACGGAACCGGTAAGAAGGTTCGCGTTCTCGTTTTCGCTAAGGGTGACAACGTTCAAAAGGCTCTTGACGCAGGTGCAGAGTTCGCAGGCGGCGCTGAGTACGTTGAAAAGATCACAAAGGAAAACTGGTTCGACTTTGACGTTGTTATCGCTTCTCCCGATATGATGGCTGTTATCGGTCGTCTGGGTAAGGTTCTCGGTCCTAAGGGACTTATGCCTTCTCCCAAGGCAGGCACCGTTACTCCCGACGTTGCTCGCGCTGTTACCGAAGCTAAGGCAGGTAGAATTGAGTACCGTCTGGACAAGACCAACATCATCCACTGCCCCATCGGCAAGGCTTCCTTCGGCGCTGAAAAGCTCCAAGAAAACTTTGATGCACTGCTTGGCGCA
>JAZNZC010000136.1:0-7398 GCA_045594745.1 Eubacteriales bacterium | reverse complement strand
CTTGGCGCATCCTACCGCGAGGTCATCGACTTTTGCGGCGGCTGCATCAAGGAGCCCAAAAAGCTTGTTAGTGGTGGGCCTATGATGGGTCAGGCGCAGTGGGGTATGGATGCTCCCGTCACCAAGGGCACGGCGGGTCTATTGGCGTTCTCCGAGGAATACGACAGCATCAACACCTATCACTCCCCCTGCTTGCATTGCGGTCTTTGCGTAGCAAACTGCCCGATGCACCTGATGCCCAACTACCTGACGCAGTACGCACAAGCGCGCCGTTATGACGACGCCGCTAAAATGAACGTTATGAGCTGCGTTGAGTGCGGCACTTGCTCTTACAACTGTCCTGCAGGCGTGCAGATCGTACAATACATCCGCGTAGCAAAGGGTGCTTTGCGCGCAAAGAGATGAGAAAGGATAACGTAGTATGGATCTCAAACAACAAGCCCCCGCGGCAGCTCCCTCGCTACTGACGGTCTCGCCCTCTCCCCACGCAAGGAGAAAGATGACGACCACCTCGGTAATGAAGGACGTCCTGATTGCTCTGTTGCCTACAACAGCTTGGGGTATTTACATCTATGGCCTGCGTGCGGCTTTGGTCGTTCTGCTGGCAGTTGTGAGCTCGGTTCTCTTTGAGGCGGGCACGCAACTTCTCTTAAAACGCAAGGTGACCGTTTACGACTGTTCTGCAGCCGTTACCGGCCTTTTGCTCGGTCTTAACCTTTCCCCCTCGGTGCCTCTCTATGTACCGATCGTTGGCTCGGCATTCGCCATTATTCTTGTCAAGCAGCTCTTTGGCGGCATTGGCAAGAACATTATGAACCCCGCTCTTGCGGCTCGCGTCTTTTTGATGCTTGCCTGGACCGATTCGATGACAGGATTCCCGGTCGCATACGACCGCGCATTTGATGCAGTTGCATCGGCAACCCCGATGGCATCGCTGAAAGCAGGCGTTCTTCCCGAGGGAATGACGGTGCTTGACCTCTTCCTTGGAAAAACCGGCGGATGCATTGGTGAACTTTCTGCATTGATGATCCTCATCGGTGGTATTTATCTTATCTGCCGTCGCGTCATTCGTTGGCACATTCCCGTGGCAATGATCGGCACGGTCGCGCTCCTGACCTTTATCTTCCCGCTTGGGGAGGCTGCAACGCTTGCAGAGCGTGCCACCTTTATGGCAGCATCTGTTTGCGGTGGCGGATTGATGCTCGGTGCCGTATTTATGGCGACCGACTACGTGACCTCTCCCGTAACCAACGTAGGACGCCTGATCTACGGCGCAGGATGCGGCGCACTTGTCGTTTTCATCCGCTACTTTGGCGGATACAACGAGGGTGTTTCCTTTGCGATCCTCATTATGAACGCGCTGGTATGGTATCTCGATATGGCAACCCAGCCTCGCGTGTTCGGTAAGAGCCGCAAATGGGGCAAGAAAGCGTAAGGGGGTGGCGTGATGGAAAAGACGAAAAACAATACGTTTTTGAACGTTGCCGTAATTGGCCTCAAGCTCCTGCTCATTTGCGCTGTTATTGCAGGTATCGTTTCTTTCGTGTACGACCTGACGCTTGAGAGATATGAAGCGAATATTCAAGAAACCAAAAACAAAGCGATCGGTCAGATCTTTGGCAAAGAAGGCCTTGACTGTGAGGAGGTAGCTACGGGCGTTTATACCGTAAAGGAAAACGGTGTGCTTATCGGTTACTGTGTTGAGGCGGCAGGCAAGGGATTTGGCGGCGATATTCAACTGATGGTTGGATATACCGCTGATGAAAAGATCATCGCCGTTGAGATCATCGGTCACTCCGAAACCCCCGGTGTGGGCGACAAGGTCAAAAATCCCGACTACCTTGCAAATTACGCAGGGCAGAGTGGAGAATTGACGATCGACACCGATGTTGATAAGATCGCAGGCGCATCTGTCAGCTCTCGCGGAGTTATGGCAGGTGTCAATGCAGCCACCAAAGCATTGCAAGCATTTCTTGCAGAAGGAGGTGCTCAGTAATGAATAAGATTCTCAAACAATTCAAAGAGGGACTTTTGGATAACAACCCCGTTCTGGTGCAGCTTCTCGGTATGTGTCCCACGTTGGCAACCACCACCTCGGTCTCCAATGCTATCGGTATGGGACTTGCGGCAACCGCCGTACTGATTTGTTCTAACTTGTTTATTTCTCTTTTGAGAAAATTTATCCCCAAGCAGGTACGTATTGCTGCTTACATCGTTATTATCTCGGGCTTTGTAACCGCCGTTGAGCTTTTGATGCGTGCGTATTTTTACGACCTTTATCAATCTCTCGGTTTGTTTATTCCGCTCATTGTTGTTAACTGCATTATCTTGGCAAGAGCCGAAGCGTTTGCTTCCAAGAACAAGCCCCTGCCCAGCATCATCGACGGCGTGGCAATGGGACTTGGCTTTACCTTCGCGCTTGTGCTTTTGGCATTTGTGCGTGAACTTCTCGGCGCGGGCAAGATCTTTGGTTGGGCAATTCCCGGATACAGTGATGTCCCGATGGTCATCTTCGTTCTTCCTGCAGGTGCGTTTATCTCACTTGGACTTGTGATCGCGGCTGTTCAGAAGATCCGTAACACGGTAGCCGACCGCGCACGTCTGAAAGAGATCGAAGAGACTCGCAAGACCTATGCAAAAGCCGAAGAAATCAAAGAAGAGGAGGTAGAGGTACAATGACTTTTGGTTCGATTATGACCTTGATGTTTACGGCATTGCTCGTTGAAAACTTTATCTTCTCAAAATTCTACGGATGCTGTCCTTTTCTTGGTGTATCCGAAAAGCCGGATACCGCACTCGGAATGGGTATGGCAGTTACCTTTGTTATCACCGTGGCATCGGCGGCGACCTGGGCGGTCTACACCTTCCTGCTCGCTCCCTTTGGCTTGGACTATCTCAAAACCATTGCCTTTATTCTCGTAATTGCGGCACTGGTGCAGTTCATTGAGATGTTCCTGCGCAAGTTTATCCCCGCGCTCTACAACTCCTTGGGCATTTATCTGCCTCTGATCACCACCAACTGCGCGGTGCTCTCTTGTGCACTTTTGATCGTGCAGAATGAGTATAACCTTTTGCAGGCAGTGTGTTTCGGCTTTGCGGCATCTCTTGGCTTTACGCTTGCCATCGTGGTGTTTGCAGGCTTGCGCGTGCGTATGGAGAACGCAGACCCGCCCCGTGCGTTCCGCGGTTTTCCGCTCACGCTCATCACGGCAGGGCTCTTGGCAATGGCATTTTCCTGCTTCTCGGGAATCAATCTGTGAGGTGAGGGCTTGATATGGATATTATGAATGTTTTAATTCCCGCCGGTATTTTTGCCGGATTGGGCATCCTGTTTGGCGTAGCCTTGGCGATCGCATCACGCATTTTCGCGGTTGAGAGCGATCCGCGCGTAGAGCAAGTACTCGAATGTCTCCCCGGCGCGAACTGCGGTGGATGCGGCTATTCGGGATGTGCGGCTCTGGCGCAAGCTATCGTTAAGGGAGAGGCAACTCCCAATGCCTGCAACTCCTGCTCGGCAGAGGGTTGCCGCCGTATCGGCGAAATTATGGGTATCGAGGTGGAGATCTCTATTCCTCTCCACGCGCACGTAATGTGCTCGGGCAACTGTAATACCGCAAAGTATAAGTATAGCTACGAGGGCGCACAGGACTGCATTGCAGCCGAAAAGCTGGGTGGCGGCAACAAAGCCTGTCCCAACGGCTGTATCGGTCTTGGAACTTGCGTAGCGGCTTGCAAATACGACGCAATACATATCGTCGACGGTCTTGCCGTTGTTGACGACGCAAAATGCATCGGATGCGGCGCTTGTGCAAATCTTTGCCCCAAGCATCTCATTTCAATGATCCCCGTTTCCAGTAAGTATTGTGTAGAGTGCCGCTCTGTTGAAAACGGCGCGATCACCCGCAAGCAATGTGACGTGGGATGCATCTCCTGCAAGATATGCGAAAAGAATTGTCCCGTTGGAGCGGTTACTGTTACCGACTTTGTGGCATCTATCGATCAGAAGAAGTGCATCGGCTGCGGCAAATGCGCCGAAAAATGCCCGCGTAAGATTATTAAAAAGGCAGATTAAAGTTTATAAAGGAAATGCAGGGGGGAACTTTTTGGAAAAAGTTCCCCCCTGCACCCCCTTCAAAAACTTTTGAACAAGGATTATTGTGTCTTGGTAGGGGATGGCGCCCTCGACATCCCGAAAAATCGCGCCTAACCGCAAACCAAAAAACGGGCGATTCGTGAATCACCCCTACGGAGTATCATAAAATCCATTGTATGGGCGACCGTTGGTCGTCTGGTTTTTATTCGTTTCCTATCTCTAATCTTTCCACCAACAAAACACTAAACGCTGTGATGATGAGAGGGAAGAAGAGGTAAGCTACAAGCGGTGCATATTCTCTCGCGGCAAAGACAGGGGCGGTGATGCGTTCTTTCAAGTAGGAAAAGAGAAAGAGCAGGGCAGCGCCGAGATTCAGCGGCAATTCGATATGTAAGATCATACGGGAATATTTTCCGAGCGGGCGCACGTTTGAAAGCTTCATGACAATCTCCTTTTGGTGTATGCTTATACTTTTTGCATATTTTTTATTTCCTCTTGATAATAACATAAAAATGCCCAAAAATCTATACAAAATGTTTTCCAAAGAAGTCAGAATTTGCATAATGCAAACAAAAATATACAGAGCAAAAAATTTTTTGTGGATATTTTTGTGTTGTTTTCTTTCGTTTTTACATATTTATGAGTAATGACGGCAGGGAGAGGGCTAAAATGCTTTCTCTATGTGTGCACTTTTTACAAAACGTCCCCGCTTTTGTTAAGATTTGGCAATTTGGGGTTCTGTTATAATAAAAGGTAAGGCATATTTGTGCCGCAACAATGAAAGAACGAGGAAAAGAGAATGAAAAAAGCAATTACTCAGCCAACCATCACACTCTGCGAGGACCACGTCTATTTTGGCGGAATGCAACTGACCTATCGCCTCTCCCTTATCCCGGGTGAGATGATGCACCGGTATTCTATCAGCATCTCTCTCGGAAATGAGACCTGCGAGGCAGAAGCCGGAAGCGACCTTGCACGCGCGCTCGGGCATTATCAACGCATCCGCGAGGGCTGTGTAACGCCTTGCGGACTGGATGATGTGATGCAAGAGTTGCGATACGCATGAAAAATATTCCCAAAAACCCTTTACATCTTCAAAAAAGTATGGTATACTAATAGGGAATTTTGAAAAAAGGAGCGTCCGACTTGATTGGACGCATAGGAACACAGTTATGAGATGTCCGGGTTGTGGCTTTCCGGAAAGTAAAGTAATCGATTCTCGCCCTACCGTTGAGGGCAACAGCATCCGTCGCCGTCGCGAGTGTGAGAATTGCCAAAAGCGTTTTACCACCTTTGAAACACTTGAGATGCAGCAGATCTTTGTCATCAAAAAGAGCGGCAGCAAGGAATTGTTTGACAAGCAAAAGCTCTTGGCAGGCGTGCTCAAGGCAACCGAAAAGCGCCCCGTAGATGCAGTCCTTCTTGTCAACGAAATTGAGGCAGAGCTTCAAAACACGTTGCGTCAAGAGATCACCTCTACCGATCTTGGTGAGATCGTTATGCGCAAGCTGCGCGAGCGCGATGAGGTAGCATACGTTCGCTTTGCTTCGGTCTATCGCGAATTCAAGGATATCGACAGCTTCCTCGAAGAACTGAAGGTTCTCAAAGAGGAAACCGAAACGAATACATAATAAAAAGGGAAGAACAATCGCAAATTTGGGGTTGTTCTTCTTTTTTTCCGTTTTTTGAAAAAATCCACAAAAAAATTTTATATATAGCGAATGAGCAAATGATATGAAAAAACGAGAAAAAACGAGAAAAACGGAGATTGCATAATGCTAAATTAAAAAAATGAAAAAAGTTTTCAAAAAGGGGTTGACAAGCGTTCTTCTTTATGATATAATATGCGAGCATGAAAAAAATTCTATTTATTTTGTTGGAGGAAACCTACAATGTCTACATTTATGCAAAAGAAAGAAAATGTAGTTCGCAAGTGGTACATTGTGGATGCAGCAGGCAAGCCCATGGGTAAGACTGCAGTAGCTGTTGCAGACCTTCTGCGCGGCAAAAATGCTCCCGAATTCACCCCTCACGTGGACTGCGGCAACTTCGTTATCGTTATCAACGCTGAAAAGGCAGTTCTTACCGGTAAGAAGATGGAACAAAAGTACTACTACCATCATTCCGGCTACATTGGCGGCATGAAGTCCGTTCAAGCCAAGACTATGATGGCAACCAAGCCCGAGAGAGCAATGGAGCTCGCTATTAAGGGCATGCTTCCCAAGAACACCTTGGGTGCAAAGGCATTCACTCGTCTCAAGGTTTACGCCGGCGAGGCTCACAAGCACGAGGCACAAAAGCCCGAAGCTTATGAGTTTTGATCAAGAGAAAGGAAGGACATAACAGATGTATACAAGTGCTAAGCCCTATTTCTACGGAACCGGCAGAAGAAAGAAGTCCGTTGCTCGCGTTCGCATCGTTCCCGGCACCGGCGTTATCACCATCAACAAGCGTGACATCGACGATTACTTCGGTCTCGAGACCCTGAAGCTCATCGTTAACCAACCCTTTGGCGTAACCGGCACCGAAGGCAAGTTTGATATTATCGCAACCGTAAACGGCGGCGGTATCTCCGGCCAAGCAGGCGCAATTCGCCACGGCCTCGCTCGTGCTCTCGTTGCAGCAGACGCAGAGTACAGACCCGCACTCAAGGCAGCAGGCTTCCTTACTCGCGATCCTCGTATGAAGGAAAGAAAGAAGTACGGTCTCAAAGCTGCACGTCGTGCACCTCAATTTTCCAAGAGATAAAAACAACACCTTATGGTGTATTTCAACACCCATCGTTTTTCGGTGGGTGTTGTTTTTATCTCGTAAAATTGAGGCCCGCAAAGCCAAGCTTTGCGGTTCGGGCTAAAAACAGTCCACCGGACTGTTTTCTTCACGCCCGAACAGTTCTCCAAGAGGATGTTGTTTTGCCGTGGAAAGGAAACGGTTGAAAAGATTGAGCCGTTCTATTTACTTTTTTCAGAATTTATGGTATAATGCGATTGATAGATAAACTTGAATTTTACGAGGGTGTGAATGATGAAAACTTTATATATGATTGGTGGCACTATGGGAGTTGGAAAAACAACTGTGTGCCAACAGCTCAAACAGGATTTACCGAATAGCGTATTTCTTGACGGAGATTGGTGCTGGGATGCAAGTCCGTTCCAAGTAACCGATGAAACAAAAGCAATGGTGACAAATAATATTTGTTATGTACTCAATAATTTTCTGAAGTGTTCTGCATACGAGAATATCATTTTTTGTTGGGTGATGCACGAGCAGAGTATTATCAATTCCATACTTGAGAAGCTGGATAC
>JAZNZC010000135.1:0-11278 GCA_045594745.1 Eubacteriales bacterium | reverse complement strand
AATGGGCGGCAAGCTTTGGCGGTATGCTTCGTGAATATGAGCGCGAGAAATACATTCTCGTTTTCACACGCAAGGCTCTTGACCGCTGCGTACGCAACAAGTTCCAAATTTTGGATACCATTCGCAGTATCCGCCTTGGCGACAACAGCTTCCCCGTAACCATCTCCATCGGTGTTGGTGCAATCGAGGGTAGCTTTGAGGATAAGGAAAGAGCCGCAGGCGACGCACTTGACATTGCTCTGCAAAAGGGTGGCGACCAAGCCGCCGTGAATGATGGCAAATCGGTCACGCCTTATGGCGGACGCGTCAACACCATGGCAGGCTCTACCACTATCACATCCCGTGTCAATTCGCAACACCTTTGCCGCTTGATGAAGGATGCCGAAAACGTCCTCATTATGGGACACCGCGCACCCGACTACGACTCCATCGGCTCTTGTGTCGGTCTTGCCCGTCTTGCCATTTGTGCACGCGGGGGAGATACTTCCAAGATCCGCATCGTTATCAACCGCGATCACGCAAACTTCCGCACTTGCTACGATCTTTTGGCGGCGCTTCCCGAATACCGTTCGATGTTCATCAACGGTGATACGGCACTCGACGCCGTTCGCAGTGACACACTCCTGATTATGAGCGACGTCAACAACGTTTATAACACCGAGTGTCCCAAGTTGCTCAAATGTGTAAACAACGTGGTCATCATCGACCACCATCGCCGTCAGGATCAGCTCTATGAGTTCAAGCCCCTGATGACCTATATTCGCCCCGGTGTTTCGGCGGCGAGCGAGCTTGTCAGCGAAATGCTTGAGTTCAGCCCGCACCGCGACGCACTCCTCAAAGAGGAAGCAAACCTGATGCTGGCGGGACTGATGCTTGATACCAAAAACTTCACAACGGCAGTTGGTATGCAAACCTTCTCGGCGGTACACTATCTCTACGAGAGGGGCGCGCACGCAAGTGTGGTTCGCAAATTCTTTACCGAAACAATGTCCGATCTTTTTACCGCATCCGATATTGACAGCCGCACGCGTACTTACCGCGATAAGGTTGCACTCACCTGGCTCAGCGTTGACCGCGTAGCTACCGAGGATGATAACATTGCCGTTGCAAAGGCGGCAGACAAGCTGATGAACATCGATGGCATCGAGGCGTCCTTCGCGCTTCTTCGTGCCGACAATACCGTTACCATTTCCGCACGCTCGCACGACAAGATCAACGTGCAGATCATTATGCAAAAGCTGGGCGGCGGTGGACACTACGATATGGCAGGTGCACGACTTACCAATATCACGCTCGACGGCGCATGCCGTAAGCTCAAGGCGGCGCTTGACGATTATCTCGACAACGAGTACGACGTAGAGCGACGCTCCAAAAAATAACCCCAAGAATTTATCTATCGCACATAGGAGAGACATAAAATGAAAGTGATTTTTTTAACCGACGTAAAAGGGCAGGGTAAGAAGAATCAGGTTGCTGAGGTATCCGACGGATACGCAAAAAACTTCCTTATCCCTCGCAAATTAGCAAAGCCTGCCGATGCACAGTCGCTCAATGACGTAAAGGTCAAGGCAGAGGCTCTGGAATACCGCATTGCAACCGACAAGAAGGAAGCACAAGAGCTTGCCGCGCGTCTCAAGGAGATCGTTGTTGTTATCAACGCTCCCGGTGGAAGTGATAGCCGTCTGTACGGTTCTATCACATCCAAGGATATTTCCGATGCCCTCAAGAGCGCACACGGCATCGATATCGACAAGCGCAAGATTTCCTTGGCGGATCCCATCAAGGCATACGGCACTTATCAGGCCGACGTCAAGCTTTACACCGAAGTCAGCGGTAAGATCACCGTTCGCGTTGAAAAATAAGATTTATGCAGAACGAACTCATTAAACGCCTGCCGTTCTCTATGCCGGCAGAGCAATCGCTCCTGGGAGCGATTCTTATCGACCCCGTCTCCATTACGCAGGTGGCGGACCTTTTGAACTCCGAGGATTTTTATCTCGAGGAGCATAAGCAGATCTATCTTGCAATGCAAGAGCTCTTTATGGCAAATAGCGAGATCGATGTAGTAACGCTCATCGATATGCTTGTCACAAAGGGAATTTATAATAAATCAGGTGGTGAGGATTATATCCGCACCCTGACCGATGCCGTTCCCGATGCGCTCAATATCAAGGACTATGCCCGCATTGTCAAAGAGAAGAGCGTTTTGCGTCAACTGATCGGTGCGTGCAGTGAGATCTCCGAGGCGGCGTATTCCGAGCAGGAGTCGGTCGTTGATATTATCGACCATGCCGAAAATCTCATTTTCAACATCGCGCAGGGCAGAGATACCAAGGGCTTCCGCCACATCAAGGATGTTCTTGGCGACGTTTACGCGCATCTGCACGATCTGAACACCAACAAAGAGGCAACGCAGGGAACGCAAACCGGCTTCTCGGCACTTGACCGCGTCCTTGCAGGACTTGGAAAGAGCGACCTTGTTTTGGTCGGTGCACGTCCCGGTATGGGTAAGACATCCTTTGCTCTCAACATTGCTACCAACGTGGCAAAGCAGACAAAAAAGACGGTTTGTATCTTCTCTTTGGAAATGTCTGCCGATCAGCTTGTCAACCGTGTGCTTTCCAGTGAGGCACTTGTCAATAGCTACAATCTGCGCACGGGTGAGCTTTCCCCTGCCGATTGGGAGAATCTTGCAAGAGCCGCAGGTACGCTTGCCGGCTGTGACATTCTCATCGATGATACCTCGGGTATGACCGTAACAGCAATGAAAGCAAAGCTCCGCCGCGTCAAGAACCTCGGTATGGTCATTATCGACTACCTTGGTCTTATGTCGGGAGACAAGCATACCGAGAATCGCGTGCAAGAGGTCTCCGAGATCTCGCGCTCGCTCAAGATTATGGCAAAGGAGCTTATGGTGCCCATCGTTTGCTGTGCACAGCTTTCCCGTGGACCGGAGTCCCGTACCGACAAAAAGCCGATGCTCTCCGACCTGCGTGATTCGGGTGCTATCGAGCAGGATGCCGATACTGTTATTTTCCTTTACCGAAGTGAATACTATAAAACGGATGACGCAGCAGGGCAGGATACCAGCATTGCCGAGGTCATTATTGCAAAGAACCGTCACGGCTCTACGGGCACGGTCAATATGGGCTGGAACGGTCAGTTCACCAAGTTCGTGACCATTGCCGACGAGCGCGACGTAGGCGTATGACAAAGCAACTCTTACAAAAGGGAAAGTTGACCGATCCGCGCAAATTGGCGTCTCTTTCGCCCGATGCTCCCGTTTTGTTGGCGTTCTCGGGCGGCGCCGATTCGGTGGCGCTGTTGGATATGCTCGAGAGAGAGCAAGCAACAAATTCCCCCATTCTATTGGCGCACGTCAATCACGGCATCCGTGGAGAGGAAGCCTTGCGTGACCGCGCATTTTGCGAGAACGTAGCCAAAGAACGCGGACTCGAAATTGCAATTCTTGATGCCGACATTCCCGCACTTGCCAAAGAAAGAGGGCAGAGCATTGAAGAAGCCGCGCGCCAGGTGCGCTATTCCTTCTTCGCTGATTTGATGGCGAAGCGCAATATTCCGCTTCTCGTCACGGCGCACCACGCCGACGACCATTTGGAAACCTTGATCTTCCGTTTGGCTCGCGGAACGGGGCTTTCAGGTCTGTGCGGCATCGCGCCCATCCGTCCGTTTGCCACGGGGCACCTTGTGCGTCCCTTGCTCGGCTTTTCCAAGGCGGATATTTTGCAGTATTGCCAAGAACGCGGGCTTGAATTTGTCACCGACAGCACCAATGCCGACACGACCTATGCGCGTAATCGCATCCGTGCCGAGATCATTCCCGTGCTCGAATCGCTCTATGCCGATGCTTCTCATCGCGCCGTGCGTATGAGCGCGGAACTTGCTGAAGTTGATTCGTATCTCTGCAAGGTCGCAGATCGGCTTCTTGTCAAAAACACAACTTTCGAAGGAACAAGCCTCAAGGCGCTCCGCGAGGCGCATCCCGCCATCCGCCGCCGTGCCCTGCAGATGTGGTTTGAAAATGGGAGAGATGTTTCTCTTGAAGCCGTTCACCTGCAAGCACTTTTAGATTTGGTTGAGAGCGGTGATACCACCGCACGCGTGGCATTGCCCACAGGTGTTTCGGTGTACTGCACGGCTCGCGGTCGGTTGTCTTTTACCAAAACCAAACCGCAACCCATTGGCGAGTATACACTACCGCTGACAATGGGGGAGTATCCTATTTTCAATACCGATATTTCTATTTCCGTAACCCCCGTCGAAAACTTCGACGAACCGAACAAGGGAGATTGGAATACGCTCATTTTAGCGGGCGAATGGAAAGACCTGCAACAAGCCCTTACGTGGCGTAATCGCCGCGAGGGAGACGTGATTCTGCGCGGCAAAATGCATCGCAAATTGCGCCGCCTATATGCGCAAATGGGCATGCCTACCGAATTGCGTCGCGCACTCCCGCTACTTTGTTGTGGTGAGGAGATCATTTGGGCACCCTTTGTGGGAGTGTCGGACGACTTTATGGAAAAAATTGCAGGAACGAATTTGTCTCTTGCTTACAAAATTGAAATCAACGTGCCAAACAACGCGTTTTGAGAACGCACAAAGAAAGGATGATTGCTATGCACCAAATGAAGGATGACATCAAGTATATTCTTGCCGATGAGGAAAAAATTGCCCAGACCTGTGACAGACTTGCCGCACAGATCAATGCCGACTATCCCGACCATAAGCGCGAGCTTGTTTTTGTAATTGTACTTAAGGGATCTGTCTTTTTTGCCACCGACCTCATCCGTCGTGTGGGACGCCCCGCCACAATGGAGTTTATGAAGGTATCCTCCTACGGCGCCGGTGTTGCTACATCCGGTTTTATTCAGGTCAGCCTTGATCTCAAGAGAGACATCAAGGATGCCGACGTCATCATCGTTGAGGACATCATTGATAGCGGCCGCACTTTGCAAAAGCTTTGTTCACTTCTCGCCGACCGCGGTGCACACAGCGTTAAGACCTGCGCGCTTCTCGACAAGCCCGACCGCCGCCAAGTGGATATGGAAGTCGACTACGCAGGCATCGTCATCCCCGACGAGTTTGTGGTGGGCTACGGTTTGGACTACGCAGAATACTATCGCAATCTTCCGTACATCGGCGTTCTCGACCCGTCGGTTTACAGCGAGTAAATAAAATGAAGATCCCCGAGGGGGAAGGAGTTACAGATTTATGAAGAAGAAAAACAGTTTTGTTCGCCAGTTGCTCTTGTATGTGGTGCTGTTTGGCGTTATCATCGTTATGCTCTCGTCACTGTTCTACAAGGACACCAAGGGCACAGCAATCGATAATTACAGCGAATTGGCGGGCTATATCCAACGCAACGAGGTCAAAGAGGTCTACGTGCATAACACGGGCAACGTGACCATAACGCTTTCTGACGATACGCAAAAGAGCTACAAGCTTGCGTATGTGGATATGTTCTATCAGGACTTCCAAGAAACGCTTTTGGCAAATGGCGTCGTTGTTGAATATCAACCGCCCGCAACTATGCCCTGGTGGGTCAGCCTTTTGCCCACGCTCGGCATCATCATTCTGTTTGTTGTCATCTACTTTATTTCTTTCAGAAAAATGGGTGCCGCTGGCGGCAAGTTCAATTCCTTTGGCAAGGCGCGCGTCAAAACCCCTGCCGTGGATGAAAGTAAAAAGGTGCTCTTCCGCGACGTAGCGGGTGCCGATGAAGAGAAAGAAGAGCTTGTTGAAATCGTAGAATTTCTCAAGGATCCCTCAAAATTCACAAAGCTTGGTGCAAAAATCCCGCACGGCGTTCTGCTCCAAGGCCCTCCCGGTACGGGTAAAACGCTTTTGGCAAAGGCCGTTGCAGGCGAAGCAGGTGTTCCGTTCTACTCGATTTCGGGTTCTGATTTCGTAGAGATGTACGTCGGTGTCGGTGCTTCTCGTGTGCGCGATCTGTTTGACACTGCGCGCAAGTCTCCCGCGGCGATCATTTTTATCGACGAGATCGATGCGGTCGGACGTCACCGTGGCGCAGGCTTGGGCGGCGGACACGACGAACGCGAGCAGACACTGAACCAGTTGCTTGTCGAAATGGACGGTTTCGGCTCGCACGACGGCATTATCGTTATGGCGGCAACAAACCGCCCCGATATTCTCGACCCTGCACTCCTTCGTCCCGGACGCCTTGACCGTCAGATCACGGTCAACTATCCCGATATGAAGGGCAGAGAAGAGATCCTCAAGGTGCACGCACGCAACAAGCCGCATGAGTCTGGTGTTGACTTTCACAAGGTTGCACAGTCTACCGTTGGCTTTACGGGTGCTGACCTTGCAAACCTTCTTAACGAGGCGGCATTGCTTGCCGCAAAGAAGGGCAAATCTCTTATCGGTATGGAAGATATCGAAGCCGCCTTTATGAAGGAGCTTCTCGGTCCTCAAAAGAAGACAAAGATCCGTACCGAAAAGGAAAACAAGCTCACCGCATATCACGAGGCAGGTCACGCGGTGGTTTCTTACTATTGCAAAAACACCGACCCTGTTAAGTATATTACCATTATTCCCGCAGGCAGAGCCGGCGGCGTGACCGTCAGCGTGCCCGAAGAGGACACCTCTTACAACACGCGCGGCGAGATGATCGACCGCATCCGTATGAGCCTTGGCGGCCGTATTGCCGAGGAATTGATTATGGATGATATTTCTACCGGCGCATCCGGTGATATTCAACAGGCGACCAAGATCGCGCGCGGAATGGTTACACGTTACGGTATGAGTGACCGTCTTGGTACTGTTCTTTACGGCTCGGGTCATTCCGAGGTATTCCTTGGTCGTGACTACGGCACAGGCAAGGAGTATTCCGAGCAGACTGCTGCCACGATCGACGAAGAGATCCAGCGCATCATTAAGGAATGTTACGCAAATGCTAAGCTGATCCTTTCCGAGCACATCGACAAATTGCACTTTGTGGCAGAGTATTTGCTCTCTCACGAAACAATGGATGGCGACCAGTTCAAGGCCGCTATGCAGGATGGTGCAACAGTTGAACAACTCGAAGCGATTGCCGCAGAGAAGGCCGAGAAGAGCCGCCGCGACAACGAAGAGCGCGCAAAGCGTCAGGCTGAGGAAGAGGCTAAAAAGGCCGCTGAAGAAAAGGTGGACGAAGAGCCCGAAACCAAAAATCAAAGAGACGACGACCGTAACGACAGTGATGAAGACGACAACCAAGACGACAACGGTTGGGGCAACTTCATCCATCACAGATAAAACAAACAAAAAGATCGCACCTGCCGTGGCAGGTGTGATCTTTTATGTGGGGGAAGATTAGTCTTCCTTCTTCTTTTTAGTGGAGAGCTTGTTGAGCAAAACGGTCGTCAGAATGATAACGCCCATAACAACCATAATACCGATCATACCCTTTGCAAGGTATTCAAGGCTGGATACAAAATTCATAGGATGAAATTCAAAATTCATATTCGTTCCTCCTTTAACCTAAAAAGAATTTCAAAATCAAGCCGCCCGCAATAACGGATGCGATCTGACCGGAAACGTTAACGCCAATGGAGTGCATGAGCAGGAAGTTTTGAGGGTCTTCCTTCAGTCCCATCTTATGCACGATACGGCCGGACATGGGGAATGCCGAAATACCTGCCGCACCGATCATGGGGTTGATCTTCTTCTTGGAGAAGAGGTTGATCAGCTTTGCAAACAGAACACCGCCTGCGGTGTCGAAGATGAATGCAAACAGACCGAGCAGCAGAATGAGAATTGTTTCTCCGCTGAGGAATTTTTCTGCGGTCATTTGCGAAGCGATGGAGATACCAAGGAAGATGGTAATGAGGTTTGCAAGCACCTTCTGCGCAGTCTCGGAAAGAGAATCGAGAACGCCGCACTCGCGAATGAGGTTACCGAACATCAGGAATCCAACAAGGGATACTGCCGAGGGAGCAACAAGACCTGCAATAACGGTGATCACGATGGGGAAGAGAATGCGAGTCAGCTTGCTGACTTCCTTTGCCTCGTAAGGCATACGGATCATTCTCTCCTTCTTGGTGGTAAGCAATTTGATGATGGGGGGCTGAATAATGGGAACCAGTGCCATGTAGGAGTAAGCAGCTACCATAATTGCACCGGTATACTTGGATTGCAATCTTTGCGAAACGGCAATCGCGGTAGGACCGTCAGCCGCACCGATGATAGCGATAGATGCTGCATCGTTGATGTCAAAAAACATCGAAGCGAGGCAAAGGGTAAAGAAGATACCAAACTGTGCCGCAGCACCAAAGATCATGAGTTTCGGGTTGGAGAGCAGAGGACCGAAGTCGATCATCGCACCAATACCGATGAAGAGGAGCAGGGGGAAGAGCTCGTTTGCAATACCTGCATTGTAGAGCGTGGTGATTGCACCGTGCTCGGTAATTGCGTCTGCAAAAGGCAGGTTAACAAGAATGGCACCAAAGCCCATGGGCAACAGAAGTGTAGGCTCCATCTCCTTTTTGATTGCAAGAAAGATAAGCAAACCACCGATGATCCACATCACGGGCATTCTCCAAGCGCCGGGCTCTTGGAAGAAGTACACGATGTTTTCATAAAGAAATTCCAAAAAATCCATACAAAGTCCCTTTCTTTTATTAAAATGATAAAATTACCCAATCATTATACAGCAAAAGCCCCACAAAAGTCTATATATATTTTGTTAAAAAAGTACCCTAAAAATGAATAAATTGTAAATGTCTGCCGATTTTTAAGCAAAGGCAAAAGTATATTATAAATAGGTAGGAATTTTTTTGGAAAACGACAAAAAGAACTTGCAATCGGCACTTTAGTATGTTATAATATAAAATGAGGGGATATGGCTCCCACATTACTCGGAAAGGAACAAGAACAGTTGCAAAACCTTATCAGATCCAAGCTTTCGGAATCGTTTTCGTCTATCATACCCATTGCGCTGATTGTAGCCGCGCTGGCGATTACGCTGACACCAATGGAGCCGGGCATCTTCCTGCTCTTTATCTTCGGCGTTGTTTGCCTGATTTTTGGTTTGTCGCTTTTTACGATGGGGGCAGAGATGTCAATGCAGACCATTGGTTCCAAAATCGGTTCGTATCTTGCAAAATCGAATAAAATATGGCTCATTGCACTTGTCAGTTTCCTCATTGGTATTTTTGTTACCATTTCCGAGCCCGACCTGCAAATTTTGGCAAAGCAGGTGGCTGATCTTTCCGGCAACGCCGATATGATGTTCATTCTCACGCTTACCATCTCTGTTGGCGTCGGCATCTTTTTGGTGATTGGAATGTTGCGCGTTATGTTCAAGATCAGTCTCTCACTCCTCTTGATCATTTTTTATGTTATCACGTTTGGCCTTTGTGTCTTTTTCGTCTCTCCCGATTTCTGGGCGCTTGCTTTCGACTCTGGCGGAGTTACCACAGGCCCGATGACCGTTCCCTTTATTATGGCGATCGGCGCGGGTGTTTCGAGTATGCGCTCGGGCGAGGAAGGGCACGACGATGCCTTCGGTCTTGTTTCTCTTTGCAGTGTAGGACCGATCCTTTCCGTTATGGTTCTTGGCATTTGCTTCTCCATTGAGGGCGGTAGCTACGTCGGCGCTCCCATTGAGCAGATCGTTGACACGCAAGACCTCACCGTACGTTATTTGCACGGCTTTGCCGACCACGCAAAAGAGATTGCCGTAGCACTTTTACCCATCATTGTTTTCGCACTCTTGTTCCAGCTTCTCACGCGTGCATTCAGTGCACGTAAGCTACTGCGTGTAGGTATTGGCTTGGTTTATACTTTTGTAGGACTTGTTATTTTCCTTACGGGCGCGAACGAAGGCTTCTTGCCTGTTGGTCAGGAGCTTGGCCGCGCGCTTGCCACTCTTGGCGGCGTTTGGAAGTGGGTTCTCTTGCCCATCGGTATGCTTCTCGGTTACTTTATCGTCAATGCAGAGCCTGCCGTTTACGTGCTCAATAAGCAGGTAGAACAGATCACCGCAGGCGCGATTTCGGCGTCGACCATGCGCCTCGCCCTCTCCATTGGTGTGTCGGCGGCTCTGGGACTTTCGATGCTCCGTGTGCTTACAGGCATCAATATTCTTTGGATCCTTGTTCCGGGATACATCATCGCATTGGGACTTACATTCTTTGTTCCCAAATTTTTCGTCGGTATCGCATTCGACTCCGGTGGAGTTGCCAGCGGTGCTATGATGAGTGCATTCGTGCTCCCCTTGGCAACAGGCGCCTGCCTTGCCCTTAGTGAGAACGTGATGACGCAGGCGTTTGGATGCGTGGCTTTTGTTGCGCTCACGCCTATCATTTCTATTCAGATCTGCGGCTTGATTTACAACTTCAAGTCTCGTCAAGCGGTCAGCCGCTTCATTTCCGAGCAGGAATACTTCATCGATTATACCGAAGAGAAAGGGGAGGTGAGATCGTAATGGCAAAGCGTACAACAACAGAAAAACGCGTCAAGCTTTTGGTGTGTATCATCAAAAAAGGAGACGAGATTGCCCTGACCGAGGCTTGCAACGAGCAATGCGTCGCACTGAGCTTTTCGGGGCTTGGATACGGCACGGCAAAGTCGCACTATATGAGTTATCTCGGCCTTGATGAGATCGAGAAGCGCATCGTTTATTCGCTCATCCCCAACTATTGTGAGGCTCGTGTTCTGCGCGCCATCAACAAAAAGCTCAAGCTCTACCTCATGGGCAACGGAATCGCCTTTACCATTCCGCTCTCGGGCATCTCGAATCTCATTAGCAATGCAGTTCTCTCCACGCCTTACCGCGAGGATGCCGAGGCGCAAAAAAATACCAAAGAAAGAGGGAAACGAAAAATGCACGAACTCATCGTTGCCGTAGTCAATCAAAAATTCACCGATGCCGTGCTGGACGCCAGCCGTGCGGCGGGAGCGACGGGTGCTACCATTTTGCACACGCGCAGCGTAAACAATAAGCAGGTTGAGCAGGTCCTCGGAACGACTTTCAAGCAGGAGACCGACACCATTGCCTTTTTGACCTCAAGCGAATACAAGCAAAAAATCATGGAAGCCATCCGCGAATGCGCGGGACTCAAAACCGATGGCGGCGCCATCCTATTCTCGCTCCCCGTTGACTCCATCGTCGGAATCGGACGATTTGAAGAGGATGACGACCAATAATTGAAGAACAAAATCAGAGAGCCGCACCCCCGCCCGCCTTCTTTTTTTAACATGAAAATCGAACAGCGGGGCGTGGGGGGCGGCGCCCCCCACAAAAAAAGGTGTG
>JAZNZC010000134.1:0-20221 GCA_045594745.1 Eubacteriales bacterium | reverse complement strand
CGCACAAAAATACAAAAATGGAATTTTTTAATTCACTAACGGACGGGCGGCGCGAGGTAAACCTCGCTTTTGCTGCCGCGAGCGCGTGGCACCACCAAGACCCCGCGCGCTAAGAGAGTTGTTTAACTAATAAAGGAGAGTAAAAATGAGAAAGGTATTATTGGTCATTTTTGTGATTTTATTTATTCTTTCATCCGGCATTATGACAGGTACTTATTTTATGATGTCCAAGCTTAATGAAGATGAGGATAAAATAGATCCTCAATATGCTATGGCTGTGTTTGAAAGAAATGTTGAAACAAGAGAGTTTCAATTTGATGCCTTTGACAAACTTTATTTTTTGAATGATAATGATCCAAATACTTCTTTTTCAAAAAAGACAAGAATGCTTGGTTCAACTCCAAATCTCAAAATTGTAAACAGTGATGAATATCGCGTAGAGGTTACAACACATGCCGATATGTTTGACAAATTGAAAATAGAGTTGGAAGAGAACCCAAGCACTTCTGGCGGTGTAAGACTTATTGTTACGTTTTCTGATGATTGCTATGTTCCTGTGTATGTTGATGATGTTTCGTATGATTATGACACAGGATTGTATGTTAGCTTTGACACGTTTGAAGTTACCGTTTATGCTCCAATATCTGTACTCTGCGTGGATAGTAAAATTCAACTTGATTATGAAGCACCCAAATGCGATGAAATGTATATAGATTTTTCCTTCGAAGGAACAGAAGCATCTATTCACCACATAGATACAAATGATTTGGAATTGTATTGCAGTGGCACTTCTAATTTGAAATTGTCGGGAGAAGTACACGGCAAATCAAAAATGATGATTTTTCACGATACAAAAGTTGATGCTAACGAGCTTATAAGCAAAAAGAATGATTTTGATATTTCATCTTCGTTGTTTGATCAATTTAGTTACATCAAACATAACAATGTCTACTATGTCGGCCTGTTTACAGGAAACTTTTTGCCGCATTTTGTTTTGTATTTTCCACCATTTTTATGGCTTGCATTGATATTTGTATGTGCATGTAAAAGAAAGTAAGCTATCACAAAACAACTTTCTTAACGAGCAGGGTCTCGGTGGCCCCTGATCGTTAGCGGCAGCAAAAGCAAGCGTTCCGCTTGCGCCGACCGTCTATATGTAAACGAACGAATTATTTTTAGCCCCCTGTCAGAGGTTTCTTGGAGGGGGTACGGGGGAAGCCTTCTTTGCAAGAAGGTTCCCCCGTGAAAAATCCCTTGAAAGGAGGTCTACTATGCGATATAATATTGAACGCGCGTGCATTGAGATGTCGGTGCGCGAGTTGTGTGAAATGGCGTACTCGGGCGGAGACTTGGATCTGCAACCGGGGACGGGTGGCGGCAGGCCTTCTTTTTTACGCGCAGTTTTAGGCGCAAAGATACACAGACGATTGCAAGCCGCGGCAGGAGCGAATTACCAAGCCGAGGTAACAATGACGCACGCCGAGCAATTCCGAGGCCTTACTTTCGAGGTCGAGGGGCGTGCCGACGGCGTGATTGCGGGCGATCCTTACGTGGTTGACGAGATCAAGACCGTGAGCGGTTTTGCTTTTTCAATGCCACCCACACCGATACACTTTGCGCAGGTCAAGTGCTACGCGCACTTTTTGTGCCGCGCCAAAAATCTCGGACGCATCCAAATTCGCTTGACCTATTATCGCATAGACGACGGCGAAATTCGATACATCGAAGAAGAACATACCGCCGATGAATTGGCAGAATTTTATGCCGATCTTCTCTCGCGCGTGGAATACCGCGCAAGGATCCTTGAGGAGCGCCAAACGATTCTTCTTCCTGCCATCGCAGGAGGAAGATTCCCATTTTCTTCTGTCAGAGCGGGGCAGGATGACCTCATCCGCGCCTGCTACCGCGCCATCAATACAAGCAAACGCCTATTCGTCGATGCCCCCACGGGGATCGGGAAAACCGTCTCCACGCTCTATCCCGCTCTGCGTGCTTTGGGAGAGGGGAAGTGCGAAAAGGTGTTTTATCTCACAGCAAAAGCGGCTACGCGCCGCGAAGCGTATGCGGCATCGGCGCAGCTTTTCGAGGCAGGCTCACGCCATCGCACCGTAGTGCTCACTGCACGCGAACAGGTTTGTGTCAACGCGGAGACCAAGCAAGATTCCGCAGGCATCTCGCGCCACTGCAATCCGCAGGACTGTCCGCGCGCGCGCGATTTTTACGACCGCGCACCCCTTGCTATTTGCGAAATTTTGAAGCGACAAAGCGGATACAGTCGCGCAGTTGTTGAGGAGATCGCGGCAAAATACAACATTTGCCCTTATGAGTTGCAGCTCGAGCTTTCGGAGTTTTGCGATGTCATCATTTGCGATTATAACTACGTTTTCGATCCCCAAGTGCATCTGCACCGCTACTTTGGTGAGGATGTCCCCGCAGGGAAATACGCCGTTTTGGTAGATGAGGCGCACAACCTGCCCGACCGCGCACGCACGATGTTCTCTGCATCGCTGAGGTGCAGTGATCTCGCCCCCACGCTCGAGGTATTGCCGCCCGAGAGCGGCTTGCGCGACCATTTGCACAAGCTTTTGGAATTGATGCAAAGCTATCGTCGCCTTTGCCGCGACACTTTGCAAACCGACGAAGAGGGAATCCAGCGCGGATACGACCTCAATCACGGAGCCATGGAATCCTTCCACGCCGCCGTGCGAAAGCTCCGCCCCATTCTTGATGCGTGGATGCGAACCCACCGCGGTGAGATTGGTGAGAGTGAGGTCTGGACGCTTTCGGGGGCGTTGCGTCGTGTCGAAACGATTGCCGAGATCTATGATAAAACGCACGTTACGTTTGTAGAGGTAGAGGGTGAAGAACTGACCGTTCGTCTTATTTGTCTTGACCCCTCGCAAGCGCTTGACGAGCGTCTTTGCCGTTTGCACGGATGTGTTTTCTTCTCGGCAACAATGGTGCCGATGTCCTACTACGCCGACGTTCTCGGCGGCGGCAAGGGCGGCTCTTCCAAGCACTCTACGATTCTGCATCTGCGTTCGCCGTTTGATCCCGAAAACTTTGCACTTTGCACCGTCAATTCCATCAGTACAAAGCTCGAGGACCGTCCGCGCTCCTACAAAAAGCTGGTGGACGTCATTGCTGCCACGGCATCTGCCAAGGCAGGCAATTACATCGTTTATTTCCCGTCCTACGACTATATGAATCGCGTGCAGGAGCTCTTCTCCAAAAAGTACCCCAAGGTTACCACCGTGGTACAAAAGCGGGGAATGAGCCCTCCCGAGCGCGAACAATTTTTGGAAGCTTTCAAGGAAGATTCCAGCCTGCGCATCGGCTTTTGCGTGCTTGGCGGCTCCTTCTCCGAGGGAGTAGACCTGCCGGGCAGACATCTTATCGGTGCTATCGTTGTCGGTACGGGACTCCCCGGTATCTCCAACGAGGGCAACATCCTCTCGGAATACTACGAGAACACGCGTGGTTCGGGCTTTGATTATGCCTACCGTTACCCCGGTTACAGCCGCGTTTTGCAGGCGGCAGGACGCGTCATTCGCCGCGATGACGACCGCGGTGTCGTTGTTCTCGTGGATGACTCTTGGGGAAGCGAAAAAGGGAACGATGAATGGAATGCGCATTGGTCGAAGCCTGCAACTGTTGCAAGAAACGCCGCAGAACTTGCAGAAACATTGCGGATTTTTTGGAAAAAATTCAAATAAAATAAAAATTTTGCAGAAAAACATCAAAAATCTTGCAAAAACCTATTGCATTTTGCTTTGAAGTGTGATATACTGTAGCAGATGACAAAAAAGCGAGGAGATTGATGATGGAATTCTCACAAATGAGTCGCGCCGAACAGTTGGCGCTTCTGCAAGAACTCAGAAACGAATATGAAAAAGAGAAGGCAAAGGGGCTCTCCCTCGACCTCTCTCGCGGCAAGCCGAGTCCCGATCAGCTCGATCTGATGAATGACCTGTTCGACAGTATGGATTCGAGCGTCGATTGCTACACCGAAGACGGCGTTGACTGCCGCAATTACGGATTGCTCAGCGGCATTCCCGAGGCAAAGCGACTCTTTTCGGAATTGTTAAATATTCCCGAGGAAAACCTCATCGTTGCAGGTAACTCCTCTTTGAATTTAATGTACGATACGGTTGCGCGCGCCATGCTTTACGGCGTGTGCGATAGCGAGCGCCCGTGGTGCCGCGAGGAAGAGATCAAATTCCTCTGTCCCTCTCCCGGCTATGACCGTCATTTTGGCATCTGCGAGTCTCTCGGCATCAAAATGATCTCCGTTAAAATGACCCCCACAGGTCCCGATATGGATACGATCGAAGCACTTGTAGCAAACGATGCTTCCATCAAAGGCATTTGGTGTATTCCCAAGTATTCCAACCCCGATGGCATCACGTATTCCGACGAGACGGTACAGCGTTTGGCATCTATGAAGACCGCCGCACGCGATTTCCGCATCTTCTGGGATAACGCCTATGCGGTACACGATCTGTATCCCGACCGCCACGATACGCTTGCCGATATTTTTGAAGCTTGCAACGCGGCAGGCAACCCCAATCGCCCATTCTTCTTTGCATCCACATCGAAGATCACCTTCCCGGGTGCAGGTGTGGCTGTTATGGCGGTATCGCCCGAGAATATGAAGCAGATCCTTCCGATCATTGCCGCACAAACCATCGGCTTTGATAAGCTCAATCAGCTTCGCCACGTTCGCTATTTCAAAAAAGCAGAGAATATCCACGCCCATATGCAAAAATTGGCAGAGAAGCTGCGCCCCAAGTTCGAGCTTACGCTGGGGACGCTTGAGCGCGACCTCACACCCGCAGGTATCGCGCATTGGACGCGTCCCTTGGGTGGATACTTTATCAGCTTGTTCGTTCTCCCCGGAACGGCAAAACGCACCTGGACGCTCTGCAAAGAAGCAGGTGTGGTCATGACCAACGTCGGCGCGACCTATCCGTATCGCCTCGACCCCGATGACAGCAATATTCGTATTGCTCCTACCTATCCGAGTCTTGAGAATTTGGGAGCGGCTATGTGCATCCTTACTCTTTGTGCACGCATTGCCGCACTCGAAAAGCTCACCGCCGAGGTAGAAGCATAAATCAATGCGGATCGCACCCCAAAAGGCTCTGCGATCCGCATTTTTATCGAACAGAAAGGAGCACCCTATGACGCAGGCATCGCGCAATCCGTTCCCGCATAGCGACAGCAACAAACGCTATTATACCTATGATTATTATCTGCGCCATGCCCTCGGCGCAAAATGTGCCAAGCTTCCGCTTGATATAGGACTTACTTGCCCCAACATTGATGGAAAGTGTGCCACGGGCGGATGTATTTATTGCTCGGGGCGGGGGAGCGGTGACTTTGCTCCCGAGACGACGCTTTCTGTGAGCGAGCAGATCCAGAGGCAAAAGGAAAATTACGCACACAAGTGGGATACGAAAAACTGTATCGCGTATTTTCAAGCGCACACAAACACCTACGCGCCCCTGTCTTTCTTGAAAGAAAAATTTGAAGAAGCCCTCTTGCAGGAAGGCATCGTGGGGCTCAACATCGCAACGCGTGCCGACTGCCTTGAGGATGACGTTGTTAAGTATCTCGCAACTCTTGCCGAGCGCACCACGCTGACGGTAGAGCTCGGACTGCAAACCTCAAATGACGAGAGTGCTGCACGCATCAATCGCGGACACGATTTTGCCACCTTCTGCCGCAGTTTTGCAAAACTGCGAGATGCAAGCAAGAAGATCAATATTTGTGTGCATATCATCCTCGGGCTCCCCAAAGAGGACGATGAAACCATGATGCAAACCGTGCGTGACGTTGCCGCGTTGCACCCCGATCAGGTCAAAATTCATTTGTTACACGTTCTCAAACATACACGCCTTGCAAAGCTTTATGAAAGCGGCGAATACACACCCCTTGAGAGGGAACACTACATTCGTCTTGTAGCCGATGCGCTTGAGTTGTTGCCCCCCGACATTGTGATTGCGCGCCTGACGGGCGACGGAATGGCAGATGATCTGCTCGCGCCCCTTTGGAGCCGCAAAAAGACAACGGTCATCAACGATATCGACAAACTCCTTTTTGCAAGAGATTCTTGGCAGGGGAAAAGTATAAAACTGAATGAAAAATAGGACGGCTTGAGCAAAATTCAAGCCGTTTTGTTTTTGGGGATTGACAAATTCTCTAAAAAGTGATATAATAAGCGTGCTACACAATTTTATACTTTTTCTATCTAAGTGGCTTTACGTTGGTAAAAACGTAGGCTTTGCTTGTCATATCCACTTAGATGTGAAATTGTGTAGCAACAATGGGCGGAACTGCGTTTTTCGGTGCGTGGTTTCGGCTACGCACTTTTTATTTTACATAAGGAGAATGGTTATGAGTTTTAGATCAAGAGTTTATCATACAACAAAAATAGGAAAAGGCAAAAGAATTGTATCTTCTGTTAGTACATCAGATTATTTTCTTTGGGAAATCATCAAATTCATTTGCAAGGCTTGTTTCTATATTATGTTCTTTTGGCTGATAATCCCTATAAAATTGATTTTTAGAAAAAGATAACTTTTTTCGTAGGAGTATTTAATGAAAAAGATCGTAGTTTTAATGGTAGCAATTCTTTTATGTTTCTGCTTTGCTGCTTGCGGTGATGGATATAATTATTCAAACAATTGGAATGACATAGAAAACGATAATCAGAGCAATAACACAACAGTTTCAAACGAAATAAGATTACCGGCTTCGTCAAGTGACTATGAAAACCAATCCTATACAGATGTATTTGATGATTTTGAATCGGCGGGATTTACAAATATAAAGTTTCAAATTATATATGATTTAATTACGGGATGGTTAACTTTTGATGGCGAGATAGAAGAAGTTTTAGTAAACGGTTCTTCATCGTTCACTAAGGGTGACGTTTATCCCAAAAATACTGAAATCATTATTGTGTATCATACTTGGAAAAGTGACGAGCCTCAAATAACAATGCCTAATGCTTCGTGGTATTATGACGAGGGATGGACAGTAGAAGAATTAGTGTCGCACTTTGAGCAACTTGGATTTACAAACATTGAAATTGCCACTACGATAGATTCTGGGACATTCTCAAAATTTCATCAAAAAGGTGAGATTTATAATGTTGAAATAGAAGATACTTTCCTTGGAGGATGGAGTGAAGGTGATACTTTTGGTGCTACATCGTTAATTACAATTACATATTACGAAAGAACGCCTACGTTGACGATAGATGATTGTCCCGATTTAGCGAGTGTTTTGTCAAGTAAAGATATGATGTATACAGACTTCGCAGAGAAATATGATGGTCAATTTATAGAATTTGATGGATATGTAACAACATCGTATAGTTATATGGGAGGGACAAGCTATATTATTGAAGTGGCAGGCGGCAACTACTCTAAAGATAGCGTAAAAGGTTGGATTTTTAAGGTTGATGTAGAGCAAACTGTTGGTGATGAAGCATATATCAACAAAAACATCGAAAAAGGAACGAATGTAAAAATAATCGGTAAAATTGACGATTACTATACAGATTATTATGATATGATTTGTATTGATGCCGCGTATTTAATGGAAAGAAACTGAAATAATGATGCCTTATTATCTTTTTGAGCGTTGATAATAAGGCATCGTTTTGTTAATTGATTTATTCTCTATTAAACCAGCTAACAATAATCCTGATGAAACGATTTATATCATTAAGTGAAATTTTCACTTTTCGTGAATCATTCCACAAGTGGATATATTTTTCATCAACTTTAATGTTCAATTTTTTATTATTGAACTCAAATCTTGGTTCCATATAAACACCTCCTTCTACAAAAGGCGATGTTTTTTTCGCGAAATATTCCGTCCGATTTAACCACTGATTGGCTTATCTCCCCGCCCGAAACGCGACGTGTTTTGGATAAGGGTTCGCGTCCTCGCCGAGAGACATGGTTGCTCGCAAGCCTCCCACCGGGAGGGAGGGGGACCGTGATAGCGGTGGAAGGAGCCCGCGGAACTAACGAATATTGCTCGCAGTAAAACGAACACTTACTTTTCTCTTGTTTTGCTCTTTTTATGGTTTTGGTAGTGTGATAGTTTGTTTTTTAATCAATTTGTAAACATTTTTGTTTTTTTGAAAAATTGTCGCGAAAGCGTGGTATAATAGAAGCATCCCGAAATAAGGAGACGTTTTATGAAGCTTTTTGCAAAAATCAAACAATGGTTTGTAGGCGGTTGCGTTTGGTATGCAGTCATTTCGCTGATATTCCTTGCAATTGACCTGATCCTTTCCAACACAAATGCAATACACGTCATTTCATCTACATCCTTTTTGCTCATTTTCCCCTTTGGACTCTGTATGTCGGGGGCGGGAATGTTATACAAGAGTAAATTGCCGCGCTGGACCCGCATTTTATTGCATTACATAATATCCATCGTTTCGTTCCTGCTCTTTATGCTTCTGCCTGCAGGCAGTCTCTCCTCGGCAGTCTACGTTTTATTGATGCTCGTGTTGCTTACCGTTATTTATTGGATTCTTTTCGCATTGGTACATATCTTCTCCGTTCGCTGGAAGCGCGTGGTAGAAGAGGATTGATGCAAAGGAAGGCTCCCTTATGAAGACTTGGTTAAAATTGCTTACTGTTTTTTTGCTTCTTTGTGCTATGACAGTATCGCCCCAAGCCGAAAGTAGGGAGCCTTTCGTTTTACCAAAAACGCAAGAAGACGCCCTTTGTGGCGTCTTCTTTTTTGGGGAGTCGACCACGGCGCATCTCTCACGCACGAGCGGTGTTCTCGATACCGACGCGCATCGAGGGCGTGTATGGCGCGATGAGAGCGGAACACGATGCCTTGATATGCGAATTTTATCCTCTCCTGTCTTTTATTATGAAGGTAACAAGGTCGAAAAGCTCTCCTTTGCCGAGGCAGTAGAGCGCGCACAGCCGCGCGTGTTGGTGCTTTCCTTTGGGCTCAACGGCATCACGCGTTGGAGCCGCGACAGCGAGGCATTTTTGCGCAATTATCGCGCCCTGATCAATGGTATTCTTTCTCGTTCTCCGAGTACACACATCCTTTTGCAATCGGTCTATCCCGTGGGGGAGAACACCTGCTTTTCCGTGCCTGTTGAGGAATTGAACAAGCAGATTTGCAATCTCAATGCCCACATCTCGGCGCTTGCCGAGGAGTACGAAAATGTCGAGTATGTCAACACCGCCGCACTGCTCGTTGATGCAAATGGCGCATTAAACAGCGCATACGATATGGGCGACGGCATCCACTTGACCAACGAAGCCTATCGCATTATTTTAGCGTTTTTATGTCGACAAATCACAGAAACAGAATAACCCAAAGAGGAGAAATCAATGAAAAAAACAACAAAAAAAGCCGCACCTGTGGCACTTTTGGCACTTTTGTGCGCCATTTTTATTCTTTCATCTTGCGGGAAAGAGGAATACAAAAAGGATATTGACACCAAAGAGCTTGCCGAAACGCTCTCCCAAAAAACGCCCACCGAGAGCGCGTGGGTAGATGAGGATCAGAATTTTATCGAAGAATACGTCCAGGTTCCCGAATACGTTAAAGAGAGTTACGTCTACTACGCGCAAAACACCAACGACCTTGACGAGTTTGGCGTCTTTTTGGTAGAGGAAGGGAAAGAGAGCGCCGTACGTTCACTCCTGACGCAGGGATATCTGCGAAAGAGATACAACGATAACCTCGATTGGTACAATTCCTATATGCCTACCGAGACGCCCAAGCTGCGCGACGCAGAGGTTCGCGTTTATGGTAATTGCGTGGCATACGCAGTCCTTTCCCCCGAACGCCGAACCGCTTTTTTCGATGAGTGCGAAAAGCTTTTGAAAAATGAAGAGTAAAAAAAGAGCCATTATGGGGTTACCGTAATGGCTCTTTTTGTATATTATCAAAAACCAAAAAGTGCGGCGGAAAGTACAAGCAATCCCAATCCAAAGTAAATGAATGCTTGCACCCAAAGAAAATTTTCTCCTCGGATGACCGCAATACGCGGAAAGCGGATCATATAAACGATTGGAACCATATAGGGCATTTGACGTTTTGTTACAAACAGCTCGTGACGAATGTGATATTTTTTGCCGTCAACAATATACTCATACCGCCCCCGACTGCGATGCTTGAGGGTCGAGTCAATATGAATTCCCAATAGTCCTTGCCCGGGCGTTGTACCGTAAACAGGGACGTCGGTTTGATGCTTGACAGATGCCAGAAAAGCTCCTGTTTTTTTGATTTTGTCTTTGTTTTTCTTTTCGTTTTCAAAAAAGCGGTAAAGCCAATAGAATGCGCCTGCCATCAACAGTAGTACTCCGCCAATTACAAAAAACGCAATGCGCAAATAAATCATACGTCTGTTCCTTTCGGGACTAATCCAAAAATTCGTTTTTATTATAACATGAAAACAGACGTATGTCAATCTTTTGCTACATATTTACCTCCATTGGTGAATATAAGGCAGGCCCTCCTCCGGGAGGAGGGAAAACACCGCAAAGCGGTGTAGGGAGGAGCCCGCGTACACGAAGGAAAATCACTCGTTTTATTGTGAGCGATATTCGATAATGTCGCGTGCTCCTTCCGGCATTTTCTTGCGAAAATGCCACCTCCCTCCCGGAGGGAGGCCTAATAGTGTGCCCTGTAAAAAATAAAATTTCTCGATAAAAGTGGTGGGCTCTTTTTTATACTAACAAATAGTTCACCCCAGCCAGCGACGCCGTTGAATCGGCTGCTGCCGCTTGTGCTTGTGAGGGAAGTGTATTGATCCCTGTCAGATGCGCGAGCGGTTTGTGATACCGCTTGGCTACGCTCCAAAGCGTATCGGTGGGGGCAGGGAAGCAAACGGTGCATTCTCCATCGGGCTTTTGGCATTTGTCACCTACGTTGCAAGCAGAAAGATATTGAATGGGCGTCTGCGCACGCGTCATCAGCGAGACGGCAAGCTCGGCATCAATACCAAGACGCTCTCCGTCCGCTCTTGCGCGGCAACTGATGGGCGAGACGTGTACGAGATAATCGGCAAGCGCCGTTTCTTTCGCCTCGGCTTCATAGCGGAAGGGCACCTCGACCTCTTGCGAGGAGATCTCACCTGCATCGTCGCAAAGTGTCAGATGTACGCGGCAACGACCTGCGAGGATATCCCGTCCATTGTCCTGCGTCAGCTCGGCAGAAAGGGGAATGAGATGGGCATCGACTACACTTACCCCTTGGCGCAGACCCGCCTCCTCGGCTGTAAGCGTACTGCCGAGCGAGAAGTTGGCGCACAGACAGCTGCGAGACTGTGGAAGCGTCAGAAAATCTGTTCTGCCCTCGCTGACCGATTCCAGCGCATAAGCGTCGCGAACATAGGTCAGGTTTCGGTCGCGCTGTGCACGCGCTTGCAGAATGACCGAAAGGTCGCACAAAATGCGGCCGTCCTCAACGGTCACGCTCACGTCGGCACAAGTACCAAAGGCAGATGCCGCACAGTTGACCTCGCATCCGTCCACCTCTACGGCACTTTCAAAGGGAATACGGCGCAACAGTTGAGAGGGCGGGAGTCCTGTGGCGTCGTGCGCGCAAAGGAGCTTGAGAGCTACCTCGCCGCGGCAGTTGACGCATCCGCTACCTGCGCTTGCTTCCGAAATGAACACCTGCCCATCGGCGCAAACCACGCGTACATCTTCGCTTTGCGTGTCGCAAACGATCTCGTCGTGCAGTAAGAGAGGTTCACCCACGCCTGCAAAGATCTCGGAAGCATCACAAGAGCCATACAGCTTTTCGGCGGCAATGCCCGAGATCAGGTCGCCGTTCTCAATCAGACGAATGCCAAAGATCCGCATCCGTGCGCGCAAGCGGCACTTGACCGAAAGCTTTCTGGGAGCCAGAACGCGTGCATTGCAGGGCTCGGGTAAAATATCCGCATCACAAACCAAGCCCTCGCCAAGCACGGCATCAGAGGGCAGATCAACGGGAATGCCGATGCGGTATTCGGATGTGTGCGAGGTGGAATAAAGCGCCCCGTCATTACCCGTATAAAGAATGCAGAAATCAACAGAGCCCGAAAGCTCGGTGTTTGCCGCACCAACGTAGCGTGCAGGGGGAGAGACTGTGGCGCTGACGCGCACAAGACGCTTGACCTCGGGGCGATAGTCGGGCAGAGAGACCTCGGCCGTTATCTCGCTCATTTCTTGCTTGTCACAGAGCAGAGTTTGCACGCGCAGAGCGGCGGAGTCGTTTTTTGTGTAGTTGTCCATATCGATTGCTCCTTTTCTATCCGTTTTTGTGCTACATCCTATGCGGGGGAGAGGACAAATATGAGCAAAAGATCTTTTGCATTTTCCTCAAAAAAAGCTGTTTTTTCTACTTTTTGTTCTTTTTTTGGAAAAATCAGCACACCAAAAGTAACAATTTTTTACATTTGTCAATGTGAAAAATGGACAAATTCAAATAAAAAAACCGTCGAAATCTCCAAAATCAAAGATGCAAATTGTGCAAGATGCTACAATGTGCAAAAAAGTTAGGGGAAAAGTATAAAAAAATATGTTGACATTTCACAAAAAAGTGTTATAATTAAAGTGTAGAATACTTTTTGATGCCCCCGAAAGGATCCCCCAATGAAGAAAAACGAGCAAAATGCACACCTCGACCTGATAAATGCTACTCGCGCAGGCGACGAGAGTGCGTTTGAGGCACTTCTTGAGGCTTATGAGCCTCTCATCGATACGATGAGCCGTTCCTTTGCAAGTGCCGCCGACGATTCTGATAGTCAAGAGGATCTGCGTCAAGAGGCCTGCATCGCTCTTTATCGAGCCGTGCAAAGCTACGACAGCGCGCAGGCAGAGGTCAGTTTTGGTCTTTATGCCAAGCTTTGTGTGCGTAATCGCCTCATCTCCTACACACGCAAGCTTCGTCGCCGTGAGTCGGTCCTGCCGCTTGAGGAGCGCATCAAGGAGGAAGAGGACGTCACCCAAGGCGTAGTAGCTGAGGAGGCGTATATGGAGCTCTATCGCCGCATCGAGGCTCTGCTTTCCCCTTACGAGAATCACGTATGGTGGCTCTATCTGTCGGGGCAGACCACAGGCGCGATCGCTGCACAGCTCGGCAAGGATGAGCGAAGTGTGCAAAACGCTGTCTATCGCATCCGCAAAAAGCTGCGTGCGGCACTCCACCCAAACAGTTCAATGCCCGAATAGCTTAAACAAAGCGTTGGAGGCGACTCCAAAGATGGCGGTGAAAATCCGCCGAGGGTAAAAATACACCATTCACAACAAAGAGAGGATTACACACATGTTCCAGGAAGAAATCAACGATGCAGTAGAAGTAGCAGCAGAAGAAGTAGTAGAAAAAGAATACGTTGATGAAACGTTGGTCTGCAAGGATTGCGGTAACGAGTTTGTTTTCACCGCAGGTGAGCAGAGATTCTACGACGAAAAGGGCTTTTTGAACAAGCCCAAGGCTTGCAAGGCTTGCCGCGACGCTAAGAAGAACGCCGGCAAGGCACCCCGTGAGTACTTTACCGCTGTTTGCGCTGACTGCGGCGGCGAGGCAAAGATCACCTTCCAGCCTTCCACCGACCGTCCCGTATACTGCAGCGCTTGCTTCGAGGCAAGAAGAAAGGCTCAAGACTAATCGCACAACCCCATTGTCTGTATCGTTTCTTGGTTTTATAGAATCTGCAACAGGTTGATAACTCTCAGAACATATAGCAAAAAATGGGACTGTCTCACTTAGCGCAGAACAAAAGCCACGCGCAAAAGACAATCCCCAAATTCATTCAAATTCGATACTAAAAATCGATAAGAGGTTGAAATCCGCCAAAAATTGGCGGATTTCTTCGTTTGTGTGGCTTTTTAGTCTCGCTCGACCTCTCTGCCGTACCTTTGTACGGCGACGATAGTCGATCGCGCCTTCTGCATCAAATTGAGACGCCCATTTCTTTTGTGAAAACATCAAAAAATCATCATTTTTGTATTTTTTTTTGGAAAGTACTTGCAATTTCCCAAAAAGTATATTATAATGAATATAAGTAGCCAAAGCACCGTTGTTTTTTAGGAGGATGATGACCATGAGTCGTAAAGTTGTAAAGAGTGATAACCGCTGTCCCGTGTGCGGCGGAAGAATGAGACTTGTTAATGTAACGTGGGTAAACCGTTTTTCTGCGCCCGAAGCAAGTCAATATGATCTGAGTGTTTCTCGTCGCAACGCCTTACTAAAAAAAGCACCCAAAACGTCATCGCAAGAGATGATGTGCTTCTCTTGCAGTCGCCGTTTGCCTCTTGATAAAGATGCTCTCAAAAAGGCGAAGAAGGCTGCAAAAAAGGCAGAAAAACAAAGCAAAAAGGCAAACAATCAGGATAACAGCAATAACAACACCGCCAACAATAACAACAGCAAGAAGAGCCATAAGACGCGCGTTGGTTCCATCATCCGTAGTATCATCTTCCTTGTACTCCTTGCGGTAACGGCATATTTTGTATATACTTATCGCAATATACTTCTTGGATATGTTGATAAGGCAGTTGAGTTGTTTAACAAAGCAAAGGAGTTTGTTGAAAGTTTTCTGTAATCAGCGGTAAGATTTCATTGCTTACATCATAATAAAAAGCAAGCACGCATTTTCTCTGTTGTTCTTAACGGAGAATTAGCAGGCACAAAATTTCGGCAGAGAACTTGTTTTCTCTGCCGATTTGTGGTATAATGGGGCTAACGGAAAGCCTCCCTCCGAGATGCCATCCGCAGAGCGGATGCGGGGGACCGCGTTAGCGGTGGAAGGAGCCTGCGTGACTTTAGGTTTGCACTAACTTCATTGTAATGCGCTCTCCCTCAGTTGCCTACGGCGCCAGCTCCCTCCCGGAGGGAGCCTCAGGATACGCGTAGCCTTAGGGGTATGGGCTTTGCCCTGTGCCTTTGTAAAACAAAGGCGAAACTGGCGATAAAAGGAGAACACCAATGCTTGAAAAATCTTGTGGAACAATACCGTACACGATCAACAACGGAACGATTCATTACTTGCTTGTAAAAGCAAAAGATGATGGGTATTGCGGGTTTCCAAAAGGTCATGTTGAAGCAAATGAGAGTGAGGAAGAAACCGCGCTTCGGGAAACATTGGAAGAAACTTCCGTTAACGTACAGATCAACAGAGATTTTCGTTATGAAATATCCTATCAAATGGATAATGGCAATACAAAAACGGTCATATATTTCTTGGCGAATTTTAAAAATCAAACGCCGAAACGGAATAATAACTTTGAGGATTTTGAATACTTGCTACTTCCTTTTGACCTCGCTCTTCAAGAATTGACTTTTGAAAATTCAAAACAAATGCTAAGAAAAGCGAATGATTTTTTGAAAAAAGTGTTGCACTTGGCTTGACAATCTGACGAGCCTTTTTCATGGTCGTTTCTTCTGCATATATTATATAAATAAAGTTCTCACAAAACCATTAGTTGGTCTGTGGGAACTTTTCGTTATGGTGATTTCTCCGATAAGAACATCACCCATTTGCGTGCTTGCTTTTGCTATTTGTCACCTTATTTGATAAACTCTCCAATCCTGTCGGATAGCTCTACAAATTGAGCGATGTCAAGGCGCTCACCGCGGATGGATGGCTCGAAGCCGCAGGCGGCGATGATGGAATTGATTTGTTCCTTATTGAGTTCCGCAAAACCTGCCGCGAGGGCGTTAGAGAGCGTCTTGCGGCGTTGCGCAAAGGCGGCCTTGATGGTGCGGAAGAGAAGTGCCTCATCCTTGGGATGATATGGGCGCTCCTTGTAAAGACGAATGCGAATGACCGCAGAATCGACCTTGGGAGCAGGGATAAAACGGTCGGCGGGTACATTGAAGAGCTTTTCTGCCTCGCCGTAATAGGCAAGCACCGCCGTAATGGCACCGTAATCCTTGCCACCCGCAGGAGAGCAGAGGCGGTCGGCAACCTCTTTTTGGATCATAACTGTGATGTAGTCAAAGGGAAGACCACATTCGAGCAGCTTCATAAGGATGGGCGAGGTGATGTAGTAGGGCAGATTGGCGCATACCGAAACGGGACCGTCTGCAAATGCAGGCGCGAGGAGCGTTTCGAGGTCTGCTTGCATTACGTCCTCGTTATGAACGGTTACGTTGTCGAACTCTCCGAGCGTGTAATCGAGAACGGGAATAAGACCGCGGTCGATCTCAAGCGCGACCACACTCTTGTGACGGAGCGCGAGCTCGTAGGTCAAAGTACCCATACCGGGGCCGATCTCAAGGATTGTACTACGTTCGTCCTGACAGCAAGCATCGGCAATATCCTCAACAACCGAGCGGTCGGTCAAAAAGTTCTGTCCAAACTCCTTGCGAAAGGTCAGGTGGAACATACCCATCACTTGTTTTACAGTTTTAATATCACATAAATTCATAGGGGAACTCCTATTTGCTTTTTTCTGTCATTATTCTACCACACATTCACGCCAAAATCAAGAGTGAGGCGAGAAAAAGAAAAAATGTTTCCTTTTTTTGAAAAAGGATATTGACAAAGTGGCAATTATCGGGTATAATAGATACGTTGCAAAATTCCATACGCTGGTGTAGCACAGTCGGTAGTGCAGCTGATTCGTAATCAGCAGGTCGTGTGTTCGAGTCACATCACCAGCTCCAACAAAAAGCCCTATTTGTCCGTAGACAAATAGGGCTTTTTGAATGATGTCTGCCTTCGGCAAATGATGTTGGGCGATGCCCAATGATGACGGCTACGCCTAATGATGTGTGCCTGTGGGCACATAAGGGCAAACATCGCATCATTGCGAATGAAATGAGCAACATCATATTTGCGCAGCAAATGCATCATAACACGCAAAGCGTGTGACATCATTAAAAAACAAGCGATTTCCCTTGACGATTTCCCCTTGTTGTGATATAATAAAAATATTCTAAAGAAAGGAGCGATGAGCCGTGTACACCATCAGATACCCCATCAAATTTTATTTGTATGATTTGATTTTATGTTTTTCAGTCCTCATTATTTCTATTATCGGTTTTTGTGTGCTTTTAGTCGGTAAAAATTGGTGGGCCGGTGGGTATGCAATCTTTCTTTTAATATCCGCTATAGAATTGTTCAATACAATTTGTAATATCCAATGGATCAAAATAAATACCGAATACATTGCGGCATACAACATTTTCGGGCTTGTTAAGAGACTTAAGCTTTCCAAAATACAAACGTGTACCACAGTGAATGCGGTGGCATTTAGCGTAAAGGTCTATCACAAACGGTATCCCTGCATTGTAATCTCTCATCGCAAGTCGCTGAATAAATCCAGAATAGAGAATGCTTACAATCAAAAGAAAAAACCGTATATCATTTTTCCGTATTCCGAAGAGAATAAATTGACGTTTGAAAAATTCAATCTTCCCCCTCTCAAAAATCCCCATACTTCTTGACAACCGTCAAAATATGTAGTATAATGTTGCGGTGAGAGCGCGGAAAGTTGTAGAGTGCTCTTAAAATCTTGCGCGGAGGCGTTTGATATGAACCCTGTTGAAATCATTGCACAGATTATTGGCATATTTGGTATGCTTCTCAGCGTTCTTTCCTATCAACAAAAGGGAAAGGCGCGCATCCTATTTTTCCAGCTGCTTGGCTCGGCGCTGTTCGTAGTCAATTTCTTTATGCTGGGCGCGTTTTCGGGCGCGATCCTCAACCTCGTTGCCATCATTCGTGCGCTCATCTTCATTTATGAGGACAAGATCCGCGGTGACCACCCCGCGTGGACGATCGGACTGACCGCCGTTTACATCCTTTCCTACGTTTCTGTTTTCACTATTTTTGGAAAAGAACCGACGGCATTGAACCTCATTCTTGAGGTCCTGCCCGTAATCGCTATGACCGTTACCACCATCGCGTTCCGCCGCAAAGAGGACAAAGCCCTGCGCCGTGTAGCATTTATCAGCTCGCCCCTGTGGCTGACCTATAATGCGATCTTCTTCTCCCTTGGTGGCATCATCGGTGAAACACTCAATCTTTCCTCTGCCATTATCGGCACCATCCGCTTGGATAGAAAAAAGGAAGAAAACAAAGCAGAATAAAATAAAAAACGAGATAGCAGACGCTATCTCGTTTTGCTTTTATTTTTCTGTGGCATCAGTGAGATACACGGTGTATTTCCATGTTTCGCACTCGTAGGTGGGTTTGCCGGGGAATTGCCCAAGCTTAGAGAGATAGATCTCAAAAGTGCCCGCCTCGCGGTCTTCCAAAATGCAGAAGTTGGAGAGCTGCACCTTTTCGGTCTCATCGGGTTGACGTGTGTCAATCAAAACCATGCTCTTGCGAATTGCCAAGCCCGTTTTTTGATCGATCTCGATCATATAGAGGGGGAAACGCGGGAATGCACCACTGACGGCTTCCTTTGTGCAAGCATTGCCAAACCAATAAAGCTTGCCGTTCACCTCACTCTTTATCACTTGGCAAATGGAAGCAGGGGAATAAACGATTTCGCCATTTTCATAGCACCACGGCTTTGGCTCGGAGAAGGTTTTTCCACCATCCTCGGAGATAACATAGTATTTACAAGCAGGGGCATTGGGATCAAGGCGATATGTCCAACCGGAAACCTTATCCGTAGAGGTGCGGAAGATGCAAAAGATTCTTCCGTCGGGAAGTTCTGCAAACATCGGCTCCGAAAGCCCGCGAGTTGAAAGCGTGTCATCCATAATAATGGGTTCGGAATAGGTGACGTCGTATTGTTGGGCATCTGCGTTCCAAACGCCGCGCGCCACCAAAAGTGCCCAAGCGTGTCCAAGTCCGCCCGTTGTGGGGAAGACCTTTTGCAAATCCAAGCCCGCAATTTCGCAGGCGGTGTTTACGGGAATGCAGAGATTGAACAAAATATCACCGTTTTCAAGAACGATCAAAGCCGATCCGCGCGAAATATTGGTTGTTAAATAATCGGTTGTGCGGTAGGTTGTACGATCGTAATCGGAACCCTCCTCGTATTTTACGAGAACACGCTCGTGTGCCGTGCCGTCGGCATCTTCAATCATCAAAAAGCTATGCATGGGGCGCGTATATCCCGCCCAATAGTGCGCTTCGGTTGCCGCATAACCGTCTATGTAGATGAATTGACATTGCAAACTTACAAAATGACCGATAACGGGATTGTAGACGTGCTGTGAATTTTGATAACCGAGATTTTCGTCGATTTCATCATTGCCAACCTGTTCGCGCGCAGGCAGGGGCTCGCGCACCCATTCCGTCCAGGTTTTGCCGTTGTCATAGCTAAAGCGGTATTCGCGATAGTCGGCAGTGTCGTCCTGCGATTGAAATTCTTTAATTTCTTTGCGCACGGTACCTTCTGCATCCAAATAATATTGTAAACGTTTTTCGGCAACACCCGTGCCCGTGGCAGGAACGATCAATTCTTTTTCCACTAACATTGTTACCTCCGAGGTGATAATTTCATAGGCGGCAACCGCAAACAAGCGGAGCTCCTTGCCACCCGTGGTGAGGGTGGAATTTACCGCACCGAGCTTTGCCTTGAACACAACGGTATCGCCAAGATGAATGGAGCCGTATGCTGATTCTGCCAAATATCCGCCTGCTACGCTGATGTAAAGACCGTCTGCAATTTTTGCTCTTGCAAAGCCGTCGGAGTTTACTTGGTGGTCAAGCGTGAGCTCTACATAGTAGTATTCAGTGCTATACTTGCCTTTTTCATAAGAAGTACCAATTTGAATGGCTTCTTCAATTGATGTTAAAAAGCGTTTTTTGCAAACGGAGCATTCGTATTCTTTTTCAAAAGTGTGCTCTTTGGAAACATCGCCCTCGGTTTTTCCGCATTTTGAGCAGGTCTTAGGAGCGATACAGGTTGCATCCATCCACTTGTGAACGCATTCCGCGGGAGTAGTTACCTCGGGAGTCGTTTCTTTGAGAGTAGTTTGTTCGGGGAGCGAGTCAGCTGTTTGATTTTGATTGCAGGATGTAAAAAACAATATGTTTCCCGACAAAATGAAACATACACATAGAAAAGCACAAATGCTTTTTTTCATAACGAATACCTCACAATTTCGTTTTGTAGGTCCATTATAGCATGTCGCATCAAAAAAGTCAATAATAAGTCTGTAATTGCGAGTGGGAAGAGACGACGGTGAAATAGTTTCTCTTATACAACTTTCTTAACTCGCAGGGTCTCGGTGGTCCCTGCGAGTTAGCGGTAGCACA
>JAZNZC010000133.1:0-50088 GCA_045594745.1 Eubacteriales bacterium | reverse complement strand
TATTACAATCCATTTCAATGATTCTCGCATCGCAAAATCTCCAAATTGCGCAAGAAAAGGATTTTGTAAGAGAAAAGATTAGAGGCATCTTTTTTGTCAACACGTTCAAAAAACGAAAGCAGTCCAACGGACTGCTTTTTCGTTTTTGGAACGATGTGTTCCGCACGCGGAACGTGATGCGCACTGCGTGCGTGATGACGGCTTCGCCTTGTGGTGTGTGCTTCGCGCGTGAGTAAGGAACACATCACATCACTTTGCGCCATCGGCGCAATACATCACTATGAGCAAAGCGAATAACATCACTGCGGCAACGCCGCAACATCACTCTTTACAAACGCTCGAAATTATGGTATAATATCATTGAAAGCGAGGTGCTACTATGGCTGAATCCAAACTCCGTGAATTATCAATGGACTTTTCCGTTGACATTATCAATCTTGTCAAATATCTGAAATCCAATCACGAAACGATTATTGCAAATCAAATCGGCAGAAGCGGTACGAGTATTGGCGCAAATATACACGAAGCACAGTATGCACAAGGCAAAAAGGATTTTATATCTAAGCTCGAAATTGCTCTTAAAGAAGCAAGTGAAACAGGTTATTGGCTTGAACTTTTACATAGAACGAACTATATCAATGACCAACAGTATAAAGCTCTGTCGGACAAATGCGCGGCAATTCGTGTTATGCTAATTGCTTCTTGTAAAACCGCCAAATCTTCGCAAGATACAAAATAAATTTCAAAAACCACTGGACTTCTCACATTCTTTCGGTATAATGGTGTTACCACCCGAAAGGAGCGAGAAAATGATAAACCTGAAACCATATTATCAAGTGAAATTAACCTTGCTCAGCTGCAAGACTTACTTTCTCAACAATCCCTCGAAAACCGAGGACGAGAAATACGCTTATGACATTATCGAAAAGGCGTACTTGATAAACGAGAAAAAATAGAAATGCTTGACTTTGAGGAAAACAACCGTCTACTTAGAGATTACGTGGAAAATTTTAAATGCAAACGGAGGTGAAACGTTTGAAATTTCCAAAGTTAAAAAACGCATTGTTGTGCAGAGTACTTGTTTATGTAGTAGTACTTGGTGGCTTTATTGCTCCGATTATTATAGTTACCAATTTGAATTTTATTCCCGAAACAATTAAGATTGTTGTAGGCGTAGCTTTTGCAATTGCTCTTTTAATGTATCTCATTAAAAACTTTATGTTCTTGATGGCAATGGATATTGGTTTGGCAACATTACATTGCAATAATACGGCGAGAAAAAAGTTTGCACTTCCTCGATCGTTTACTGTTAAAAAGGTTGAGAATCGAATCTTAAAATACAGTAAGCCGTATTCGCCTATCGCAATTTCACCAAAGCCACATTTACTGCAATATAAAAGCAATGCTCCATTGACGATATATTCCAGAGGAATTGAAAAGGTTATAGCAGTTTATTATATTAACTTTCTTGATAAAAACCAATACAATTCCATAATAAATTCTGCTGCTGCAAATTCAAATTCATTAAAAGGCAAAAAGAAGCATCGATTTCTTGACAAATCGCAGAAAAAATCTCCGCTAAACCGCGTAACTGTAATATTTCTATTTGCGAAACAGGTAGATCCTAATTTCCAAGATAATCTATTTAAGGCAGTATGTCAAAACGGCGGTGACGGATTCGATACGGCGACAATTCCCTGCGTTGTTGATTTGGAAACACAGCGTGCGACCTTTGACAGTATGCGAATTCCGTATGCAGGATTTCAATATCCGGTTAAAAACCGTGGCATAAAGCTTATTCGAAAGTGCTTGTTTAACGGCAAGCTTACTTTTGCAAACTCCCCCGATGTAGTTGAGCCAATCAAAGACTTGGATCCGGAGCAAAGCTTGTGGTTCTTTTGGCGTAATATGAAAAAAGAGTTGATTTCAGATGAGAAAGAAGCAAAAAAACGTTATGAGAAAATGGTACACAAGGAGCTGATTTTCGATGACGGTTACGTTTATCTAAAGTGGGAAGATAAGGGTATTTGGGTTTCTGTCGAACTTGATGAAGAAACAAAATTTGCTGAAATAGATGAAATCGATTCTTGGTATTATCCAAAGCAAAACAAAATTGCTAAAACAACGATAAAAGAGATAAAAGGCATAATCAACTCTTATTTTGCAGAGCTTGGATACACAACAAGATTTATCTCATATGATTGATTTTTCATCATATAAAACAGGCATCTATTTTGGATGCACATAAAACAGCCCAGAACACTGACAATCCCTTGATTTTATTGACTTTTTGAGGGTGGCATCTAAATTGGCTGTACAACACAACGCAAAGGCACCCAAGCGGGTGCCTTTTTGTGTTGCGCAGATTGCGGAAATTGGTTGTTAGAGCGGTACTGTGTAAACATCTTTATTTTCTTCTTGCAATATTGAAAAAAATGTGGTATAATAGAGCAGATGACCCTACTGTTTACAGAAAAGAGGTGCAAATATGAAAGCACACGAACAAATAAAAAAGCTATCGATCGAGGAAAAAGCGGCGCTCTTGCAGGGCAAGACCGTTTGGACGACCTATGCTGTTCCTCACGCCGACATTCCTGAGATGTTCTTGTCAGACGGCCCTCACGGACTGCGCAAGCAGGCGGGCTCTGCCGACCATCTCGGTCTGAATGCATCCATCCCTGCGACTTGTTTTCCGACCGCCGCAGGCATGGCGAACTCTTGGAACCTTGCGCTTGCCGAGGAGCTCGGATGCTCTCTTGGCGAGGAAGCCGCGGCAAACGATGTGCACGTCGTTCTCGGCCCCGGGTTGAACATCAAGCGCAGTCCTCTTTGCGGACGTAACTTTGAATACTTCTCCGAGGATCCCTATCTCGCCGGCAAAATGGCGGCGGCTTACATCAAGGGGATTCAGGCCAACGGTGTGGCGGCTTGTCCCAAGCACTTTGCCGTCAACTCACAGGAGCTTCGCCGTATGGCGATGGACTCGGTTATTGACGAGCGCACGCTGCGCGAGATCTATCTGACAGCGTTTGAGATCGCCGTAAAAGAGGGAAACGCCAAAGCCATTATGTCCGCCTACAATATGGTGAATGGCACATACGCTAACGAAAATTCGCATCTTCTCTCGGATATTCTCCGCCGCGAGTGGGGCTTTGAAGGTTTTGTGGTTACCGACTGGGGAGCTGACAATGACCATACCGATGGCGTTAGAGCGGGCTCTAATCTCGTGATGCCTGCCCCCGGAGCGGACTGCGCTCTGGGACTTCTCCAAGACCTTGCCGATGGCAAGATCGATGAAAGCGTTTTGGATGAGCGTCTCTGCGAGCTTCTCGGTGTGATCAATTCTACCTCTGAGGCTGTTTCCAAAGCGCCCAAGAGCTTTGATGTTGATGCACACCACAAAATTGCCCGAAAGTGCGCCGCCGAGAGCATCGTTCTGCTCGATAACGACGGTATTCTTCCGCTCGCAAAAGAGGCAAAGGTTGCCGTTATCGGTGATTTTGCAAAGACGCCGCGTTACCAAGGGGCAGGCTCATCGCAGGTCAATCCCACAAAGCTCGACAATCTCTATGATTGCCTGACCGAGGCAGGCATCGATATCGTTGCCTATGCACAAGGCTTTGACCGCCGCAATCCCACACCCGATCAAAAGCTCATCGACGAAGCTGCCACGGTGGCAAAGAACGCCGAGACCGTTCTGCTTTGCGTGGGACTTGACGAAATTCTCGAGTCCGAAGGAATGGATCGTACGCACATCGAATTGAGTGTTTCGCAACAAGCGCTCATCAAGGCGGTTTGCGAAGCAAACAAGAATGTTATTCTCGTTCTTTCGGGCGGAGCCCCCTTTGTTCTTCCCGAAAGAAACACATATCGCGCCTCCATCCACGGCTATCTTGGCGGTCAGGCGGGAGCAGGAGCTATGGCAGATGCCATTCTTGGCAAGGTCAACCCCTCGGGTAAGCTCAATGAGAGCTGGCCGCTCTCCCTTGAGGACGTTCCCTCAAACCCCTATTTCCCGAGTCGCGAACGCACTGCCGAATACAGAGAGGGTCTCTATGTCGGCTACCGTTACTTTGAAAGCGCAGGTGTTCCCGTGCGCTATCCTTTCGGCTACGGATTGAGTTATACCAACTTTACATACAGCGATATCGAGGTCACCGATACAGCCGTCAGCTTCACTGTTACAAATACGGGTAAGTGTGCGGGCGCAGAGGTTGCGCAACTGTACGTCAGTTGCAAGAACGGTAACGTTTATCGCCCCAAAAAGGAGCTTAAGGGCTTTGCTAAAGTGTTCTTGGATGCAGGCGAAAGTCAACGTGTGACCATCGCATTTGACGACAAGACATTCCGCTATTTTGACACCGAAAGCAACGCTTGGGAGATCGAGGATGCCGACTACGAGATCTGCATTGCAAAGAATGCGAGCGACATCGCGCTCTCGGATACGCTTCACGTATCCGGCAAAAAAACGCGTGAAAACGCACCCATGTGCTACAAAAACGCCGATATTAAGGCTGTAACCGATGCCGATTTCGAGGCTCTTCTGGGCCATCAGATCTCCAACGGCAAGTGGGGCGGTGAGATCACCGCAAACGACGCGCTCTGTCAGCTTTATTATGCAAAGGGCGCATTTGCGCGCTTCCTGTATCGCGTTTTGACCTCGCTCAAGGAAAAAGCCGATGCAAAGGGCAAGCCCGATATCAACATTCTTTTCATCTACAATATGCCCATCCGTGCCATCGCCAAGATGTCGAACGGATTGGTATCGAAAAAGATGACCGAGGATATTCTTTTTATATTCAACGGTCACGCTTGGCGCGGACTCGGTAGGCTCATTGTTGATTTCTTCAAAAATCTTGGCAGAATATCCAAGTTCCAAAAATCGCTCAAGCAAGCAAACAACAAAAAGTAATGCAAACAGGTAAAACCAGATGACAAAATACGATTATCTTATTGTCGGTGCGGGACTGTTTGGCGCTACGTTCGCGCAAAAGGCGAGGGAATCGGGAAAACGTGTCCTCGTTATCGACAAACGCCCCCACGTGGGTGGAAACATCTACACCGAGGATGTTGAAGGGATCCAGGTGCACAAATACGGTGCACACATCTTTCACACCAACGACCGTCGCGTGTGGGAGTATGTCAACCGCTTTGCTGAATTTAACCGCTATACCAATTCACCTATGGCGAATTATCACGGCGAATTGTATTCGCTGCCCTTCAATATGCTCACCTTTAACAAAATGTGGGGCGTGATAACACCCGCACAAGCACAAGAAAAGATCGCCAAGCAAAGAGAGGAGAGCGGCATCACAGATCCCCAAAACCTTGAAGAGCAAGCCATCAGCCTTGTGGGAAAAGACATCTACGAAAAGCTGGTCAAGGGCTACACAGAAAAGCAGTGGGGAAGACCCTGCCGCGAGCTTCCCGCCTTTATCATCAAGCGTCTGCCCGTCAGATTTACTTACGACAACAACTATTTTAACGCGCTCTATCAGGGTATTCCCGTCGACGGCTACACCGCAATGATCGAGAAAATGCTGGATGGCATCGAGGTTCAACTCGGCGTCGATTTTCTCGAAAATCGCGATACGTTGTGCAAAAAAGCGGCAAAAATCGTCTATACGGGCGCGATTGACGCCTATTTTGATTACTGCTTTGGCGCGTTGAATTATCGAAGCATCCGCTTTGAGACCGAGGTGCTTGACACTGACAATTACCAGGGCAATGCGGTCATCAATTATACCGATGCCCAAACGCCCTATACGCGCATCATCGAACACAAACATTTTGTTTTCGGAAAACAACCCAAAACGGTCATCTCCCGAGAATACAGTCAGGAATGGACGTCCGAAACAGAACCCTATTATCCCATCAACGACGAGACTAACAACGCGCTGTATGAAAAATACAAGACGTTGGCTGAAGGTGAGGAAAAAGTCATCTTTGGCGGACGCCTCGGTCAGTACCGCTATTACGATATGGATGCGGTGATCCTCTCCGCTCTGGAGACCGCAGAAAGAGAGCTCGTATGAATCAAAAATTACTAACCGTAACCGTGCCTTGTTATAACTCCGAGGCATATATGAAGGGCTGTATCGACAGCTTGCTCACAGGCGGCGAGCGCGTGGAGATCATTATTATCGACGACGGCTCCACCGATGCGACGGGCGCGATCGCCGACGAATACGCAAACGCTTATCCCACCATCGTCAAGGTCATCCACCAAGAGAACGGTGGCCACGGCGAGGGCATCAATCAAGGCGCAAAGCACGCCACAGGTATCTATTTTAAGGTGGTTGACAGCGACGACAAGATGAGCGAGGATTTTCCTGCTTTTCTTGACGCCTTGGAAAAATGTGAGCGCGAGGGCGGCATCGACTTAGCGGTGACCAACTACTATTACGTTCACACCGACGGTGTGGGCGACCGTTCCATCGACTATTCCAGCGTTCTGCCAAAAAATCGCATTTTTGAGTGGAAGGACACAAAACGCTTCCGCATCCATCAAATGCTCACCATCCATTCCAGCACCTTCCGCACTGCGCTCGTCAAAAGCTGGGACGAGCCTCTGCCCAAAAAGATCTTTTACGAAGACAATCTAATGATCTGCAAAACGCTGCCACGTGTGAAGAAAATGTACTATTTTCCAGCAGATCTCTACCGTTATTGGATCGGTAGACCCGACCAATCGGTGCAGGAAGCAGCCGTTATCAAACGCTATACGCATCAGCTCCTTGTCAGCGAAAAGAGCTTTGCAGTTTGCGATCTTGATAGCGTTACAGAGCCCATGCTCAAAAAATATCTCAAGCACGAATTGTTTATGCTCTTTGGAATTTCCGTTATGTTCGCGCGCTTGAACAAAAGCGACGAGGCGGATGCCAAGCTTGAGGAAATGTGGGAAAATTGCAAAAAGCACAACCACAAATGGGGCAGACACTACCGCCATCACACCCCGCTTGCCATCGTCTGTATGCGCGGAAAACTCGGCAGGGCTATTGCTATTTTCTTCTACCGTATTGCAAATAAAGTCGTTAGATTCAACTAAAAACGAAATGACCGCGCAAACGAAAAACGCTTGCGCGGTCATTTTGTTTTCTCCAAAACCTATACGACCTTTGACAAGAAGATATCAAAACCGCGCTTTTTTGATGCTAACAGTGTAAAAGTAGTAGGAAGGCGGTCTAAAAGTTAACAAACCGTGTCCAAAATATGGATAAAAAGCATCGACCGAGGTGAGTTTGTGTATAAAATGTAGACAAAGAGAAAAGAATTGCGACATCCTTCCGCGTTTTAGACGATTTGGAAAACAAAACCATTGACAAAATTTTTATTATATGTTATAATATGATACCAAAACATCGCCCGTGGTTTTCTTTCTTATATATATATTATAGCGAAAGAAAATTTGCGGCGGTGCATTTTACAAATCTGTTTAACATAAAAAAGGGCAACCCCGAAGACGGAATCTGCCGCAAGGGAAACGCCCTCCGGGAGGACAAACATGTTACTTGAAATCAGCAACCTTTACAAGAAGTACCACAAGAGAGCCAACTATGCGATAGAGGATATCAACATCGTTGGCAGACCCGGTGAGATCGTCGGCGTACTCGGCCACAACGGCGCGGGTAAGTCCACCACCATCAAGTGTGTCACCGGTATGCATCCCTACGAGCAGGGAACCATCAAGATCGCGGGATACGATCTGATGACAAACCCCATCGAGGCGAAGCAAAACTTTGGCTACGTCAGCGATGAGTATACTCTCTTCGAAAAAATGACCGGCTATGAGTTCGTCAACTTTATGGCGGACATCTATCAGGTCAAGTCGTCCGACAGAAAGGCGAGAATCCAAAAATTCCAGGAAATGCTCGCATTGGGTGACTCCATCTATAAGCCGATCTCTTCTTACTCTCACGGTATGAAGCAGAAGGTATCGTTTATGGGCGCACTCATTCACAACCCCAAGGTCTTTATTCTGGACGAGCCTATGGTAGGCTTGGACCCTCACACCGCAAACCAGGTCAGACGTTTCTTCTATGAGCATAGCAGAAGCGGCAACCTCGTTATCTTCTCCTCTCACAACCTTGATACCGTAGAAAAGGTTTGTGACAGAGTTTACATCATCGACCAGGGCAGAATCCTGCAAGAGATCGATATGGCTGCTTTCAAGAGAACCGGTTGCAGCCTTGAAAACTACTTCTTGTTGATTACACAAAGGGTGGCAAAGGTATGAGAAACTTCCGAACACTTTTCAAATATGAGCGCCGAATGCTCTTTCCGGGTTCTCAAAAGAAGCGGATCGACATTCTCGGCATCCTTACATCTATTCTGTTCACACTTGCAATCGCCGGCATCTTTGGCTTGTTGATTTATGCCATTGCCGACGGTTACCTTGAGATCAAGGTGAACAAGATCGTTGACCCGATCGCAAGAGCACACGAGCTGATCAACGCGGTTTATACCATCATTATCGTGGCGCTCGGCATTATGTGTCTTGAAAAAATGCGCAGCACGCTGACAAGAAGCTCGGATACCCCGATCTTTTTGCGTCTGCCCGTTAAAAACGGCACTATCTTCCGTGCAAAGTTCACAGCACTTCTGCTCTGGACATACGTTACGGCATTTATGCTGATCGTTCCCGTAAACGCCATCTTCTACTTTGTACTTGGTGCGGAAACCGATTTCCTGATCAATACGGCAATCGTTTATCTGTTGCTCCCGATGGTATCCTTCCTGTTGGCAACAATTTTGATTCTGCCCTATATGATCGTGATCAAATTCCTGAGCACGAGATATTTCCTGTCCTTCCTGTCACTGTCTGTTTTGGTTGTTGGCGCGTTCTTCGTTTACTCGGAGGTTCTCGATGTTCTGCGCGGACTGTTTGAAACAGGCTCCATCAAGTTCCTGTTCAACAACGATTTTGTGAACGTTTTGATGGGTGCGAAGGCATACACTTATCCCGCAAATGCTCTCGCATCGCTCTTGCTCGGCATAGATATGCAGAAGTCTATCCTCATTTCTGCCGGATTTGCCGTAGCTGCTCTTCTGTTCACGTTCCTGATCACCGGTGCGCTTTACCGTCTTGTTCTTTACAGAAACCGCGATGGTAGAAAGAGCCGCACAAAATTCAGCTTTGGCTTCAAGCGCGGCGTTACAGCCAGCCTGCTCAGAAAAGAGTTTATTACGGTTTACCGTGAACCCAAGTATCTCTTCTCTTATTTCACCATTGCGTTTGCAATGCCGTTTATGATCTACTGCTGCTATACGCTGTTTGAGACTCTGATATTCCACGCACTTGGCCGCGGATTTGAATTCTCTCTGTCGCTTATCGTTATTTTGGTGTTTGCGATTTTGACAAATACCTTCTGCGCGACGAATATTACCAGAGACGGAAAATCTGCACTCAAGGCAAAATCCTTCCCGGTGAAAGCCTCGAAGCTTTTATTCTCCAAGGTGCTTTTCTGTAGCATCATCAGCTCGCTTTCGGTTATCGGAAGTGTAGCAATGCTTTATTTCACAGTTGGTATGACACCGTTTAATGCGATTATAACTTGCGTTATCGGTTTGGTGTTCTCCTTCTCGCAGATTCTCATTGCTACGAGAACCGACCTTAACTGTGCTGTCGTTGATGCTTCTCCCGAAGAGGTTGCCAGAACCAGCGACAGAACCATTGCAAAGGTGGTTTCTATTGGCCTTCTCTTTGCAGTTATCATCGGTTTTGTAACCTTCTTTGTTTCGGTATTTGCGGGCACGGCTCCCGAATTCCTTGGCGGCTTTGACGTAAAGGAGATGTACGTTTATCTTATCCCTTCCGTCATTGCGCTGATTTACTTTATCGCAGGCCTTGTTTACTATCTTGTAAATATCGAAAAAGCATTTTCCAAACTCACCAAATAATAGCTGCATTCACGCAAAGAAATGCACTACATTTTTAAGGAGGCCCTTACATGGCAAAGAAATTGATATTGCTTTTGCTCATTATCCCGATCGTTGTTATGATCCTTCTTTTTGCCGCTACGCAAACCTTGAGCAACCTTGTTGAGGTTCCCGTAACCGGCATTGAGATTATCGGAACAGATGAGTTTGTTTACTTAGATATGGATAAAGAGGAGACACACTTGATTGAGTACACTGTTTATCCTACCACTGCAAAAAATAAAGATGTTTCGGTTAGCTTCGAAGCGTTTGGTACCGAGCCCTTGGCGGAGTTTGATTTCATACAGGAAGACGGCAAGGTTACCATTGATCCTAAATCGGCAGGCGCTGCAAGAATTGTTCTCACCACCATAAGCGGCGGTTTCAGAGATAGCGTCATCGTTTATGCCGATACCACCAAATTGAAAGCCATTGAATCCACCATCACCAACGCAGACCTTTATGTAGGTGATACGGCTGCAATCCTTACAACATTCCTTCCCGAGAACCCCTCCAACACCCTGCTGGAATATGTATCCAGCAATCCCGATGTCGTGCAGGTGAACGCCAATGGTGTTGTTTTTGCCCGTAGCAAGGGTACTGCTACCATCACCGTTGTTTCGGAGTTCGATAGAAGCATTACCGATACGGTTACAGTTACAGTATCGAACAAGGGCGACATTGATATGGGTGTTAGCGGCGGTGGATTGACCACCTTCTTGGGCAAGGGAAGCATTCCTGTTTCCATCAAGTCCGATGAGGCAATCTCGCTGAACAACCTGCGTGTTAGGATTCTTGATGAAAACGGTGAGGCCATTCCCGAATCTGTTGTTGCAGCAGAATTCAAAATCAATGGCACAACCGTTACCCTTGATTATGAATTCAAGGATGCAGACTTTGCAGGAACCATCACGGTTGAAGTTACCCTTATTGATGGAGATCTCACTCACACGACATCTTGTACTGTTTCTAAGATGCTTGAAATTGAGCTTTCCTTTGATTATGAAGGTGCTTTCGGTATTGTAGCGGGAATGACTTCTCCCATTCCTCACATCCTGACTCCCGAGGATGCAGAGGTTACATATGCCGTATCGGCATCTAACGACAATGTCACTGTTGCAGTAAACAACAACGGACGAGTTGTTGTCACAGCTCTCAAGGCTGGTGTCACAGAGGTTACACTGACTGCTACAAATGTTGCATACCCCGATCAGGTTAAGACAGATACCATTACGGTTGTCATTCGTCCCAAGACGATGAACATTGTCGGCTCCGGTACGGAATACGGAATTGAGAAAATCCTCACCATTGGCGGATACAATTTTGATTCTGCCGGCAATTTGATCGTCTCTGCTCTTGGCAACAAGGCTTTCGTTCTTAAGCTTGATCAGAACACCTTCAAGGATGCGGGCGATGGCTTTATGGAAAACATTACTTGGAACTCGTCTGCTCCCGAAAAGGTGCACATTGATAAGGATGGTCTTATTTCCTTTACCGATGATACCTTCGTTGGCGAAGTTGAATTTTGGCCCACATTCTCTTGTGAGGGAATTAAGGAGGAACCAAAGGCTCGTTACACTGTTCGTTGTGTAGCAAATGGCATCAACGTTTACTCTTTTGCCGATCTTTATAAGGCAACCAAGGAAACAGAGCACCAAATCGTTCTTCACAATGATGTAAAAGAAGATTTTGGCTATATCAATAACGAGGCAGTATACGAAAATACACAGACCCCTTATTACACCGTAATTGACACAACTTACGACAAGACTTATTACAGAAACGACCCCGAAGCGGGTGATCCTAAGGTCAAGATCCTGCTTGAATTCAGAAACGATCTTTATGGTAACGGTCACATTATCAATGCACACAATGTTACTTATAGCATCATTGAAAAGAAACTGGACAGTAACGGTGAGATACTCGAAAGAATATACGATCCCAATGCACTCTTTAAGGGCCCTCTCAATTTTGTTATGATGCGCGAGGATGATGGTGCTACCACTAGCGTTAAAGCGCAGGACAACATCTGCTTTGCTCTTTATGAGGGTGTCACCATCAACAACGTTGAGCTTCGCGGTTGTGATCTCGAAAGTGACGAAGATGGTAATCAGGACCTCGTTGATTTGGATAACACCGGAACCACAGTAGAGGTTCTCGGTGATAACGTTACCATTGCATATTCCAGACTTACAAACGGCAGAACCGTTCTTCGTATATTCGGCGACGTGAAAGATAACACCAAGAAGATTCACGTGAATATTACCAACTCGGTTCTCTCCGGTGCTCGTGAATTTATTATGAGAATCGGTTCCAACCGTTTTATTGACGGTACCGATGACAACAATTCTCCCAATCTTCCCGGCGATACCAAGGGTGAGTACAACGCGAAGAAGGATTACTATAACTTCACCGATGCGCAAAAAGCCGCATACGATGAAAAGTATATCAACACCTTTGTAACAGTAAAGAACTCTGTTCTCAAGGATACCGGTATTTTTGCCATTGGTATGGATTCTCACTTTGCAGGTCCGGCGCTTCACGATGGTAAGGGGCTGGGAGCAATCAATGCAAACTTCGAAAAATACCTCGGCAAGTGGTATGATCTTGCAAAGACCTCCTACGGTGCAAAACTCAACTTTGAGGGTGAAGTTGAGCTTTACAACTGGAAAGACATTGAAGACATTGATAGCTCCACGCTGATTGAAGTTGTTGACCCCAGCCCTCTTGAGGGATTTAATATGAAGCTTGATCTCCGACAAATGATCGAAACGGCTTTGAGCAAAGAACCCGACAAATTCAAGAACATCATTACCCCCTATAATAAGAAGAACTATGTTCATGCGGGCATAGCATTCTTTGGCGGTGGTAAGAATTATTCCGTATTTGATTCGGAAAACAAGATTATGCTTGGACATTACGATGTATCTCTTGCAGATGCGGGACAACAAATTCTTGCGTATGCCGCGGGTTATGAAGACTTCTACTTCTTCATTTACGACAACACAACCAAAGTATTCACACCTCAAATGCAGCAGGAAAAGCTTGCCGATAAGACAGCTTATGAATGCATTTACAAAAAATAACACCTACTATTTACCAATAAGCATTCAATAACACCTTTTATCCGATTACAAAACCCAATTAGAAGGAAACAAACGAGTCCACGCGTTTATAATTCTTCATCCACTGTTTTTCTCAAAGGAGGAAATTATGAGAAAAGAAATTATAAAGAGAATAATCGTTTGGGTCACTACCGTTGTCTTGCTTTTGGCGGGCGGAGTTACCGTAGGAACCATTATTTCTAATCTTCCGGAAGAGGAAGAGCCTAACATAAGTTATGCTCTGAACACCGAAAACTTTGAAGGATTGATTACCTACGGTGAAGAAATAGATCTGAGCCTTATTACTATTACAAAAACCGAAAACGGAGTGTCAACAGATATTCCGGTAGATCTCTCTATGGTCACCACCCACGTCGATACGACGCGGGTGGGTGCCTCTGTGCTTGAACTGCGCTATGAGGGCCAAGAGTTTTCTGTTCCGGTTACCGTAAAATACAAAATACAGTTCAAAGTAGATGGCGAAGTGGTTGATACAATTCACGCGCTGACTTCGTCCGAACTTGATGAAATTACACCGCCCCAAAAGGAAGGCTACACGTTTTCTGGTTGGTCGAAGGAAATTCCTGATGTCCTCTACGAAAACATGGTTCTTACCGCAATCTATCAGGCAGATATTCCCGCGCTTCGTCCAATCGATGCGACTTATGGGGATAACCTCGCGGATATTACTCTTCTCTCAACCCCCGCAGGTGCTTGGCGTTTTGACGATGCCGAAGGCACCGTTGGTAATGCCGGAAAGAGAACCTTTGACGTTAGCTTCATTGAAAACGGTACAAATGCCGTTCTCAAAACAGGCAAGCTTACTATAAATGTGGCAAAACGTGAGGTCAAGATCGACGTTTTCGCTGATTTCACTTACAACGGCACTCGTCAATATCCTACCTACAAGACAGATGTCGACGTTGATGTTGTTTCTTGGCCGGATGGCGATAAGAATTATACCGATGTCGGTGAATATAGTTACCACTTTGAAATTGATGATCCCAACTACACGGGTGAAGCAAAGGGTACCTATGTCATTAAGAAAGCTGTTGTTACTGTTAAGATCAACAGCTATAATATCAAGGCGAATGAAGCGTTCCCCAAGGCAGAATATGAAATTTCCGGCTTTGAGGGTATGGGCAAGGAGGAGCTTGCCGAATTCATTGGTCTCTCTATCATTTATCCCGATGCTGTGGTGATTGGTGTACATACGATCACAGCGAAGGCATCCAACCCCAGCATTCAGCTTGAGGTAGAAGAGGGTACGATTACTGTTGAACAAGCTGCGTTTGACGGTATTGGAGATCCGAATCCCGTAACCAAGGTCGCCACCTATGGCGATTTGCTTGGTTCTATTGAGTTTGCTTCTCACCCCAATGGTAAATGGGTTTGGGAAACCCCCGAAGTCAAAGTGGGCGATGTAGGTAAACATACATATGCCGTTATATTTGTTCCTTCCAGCAGTGCTTTCAAAGAGGTTAAGGCCGAGGTTGAAATCACGGTCATTCCCAAACCGATGAAGGTTGAAATCGTTGGCAATACCATTTTTGATTACGATGGCGAAGAGCACGATGTCGATTTTGTTGTTACCGACTTGGACGGTACAGTTTGCGAAGACCTCATAGTACTTGGAAACGCTTCCTACAAGGATGCAGGTTCCTATACAGTTACATTGTCTTTTGAAAATGAGAACTATGCCATTTTCGTAGATGAAAACAATTCATCTAAGACTAAAGTGGTCTCTCTCACTATCAAAAAGATCGATCCTGTGACCGATTTCACACAGGTTTTCCCTGTCGTTTGGTCCGCGGCTCTTAAACTTTCGGATATCGAACTCCCCGAAGGATATACATGGGATGATCCCGAAAAGAGACTTGACAAAGTTGGAATTGCATCTTATGCAGTTACCTTTACTCCCTCCGATATTACGAACTACAACGTAAAGACCGGAGAAATCAAGGTGGATGTTAAGAAAGCTACCGCTACAATCAACGGCGTAGAGAAAACTTATGAACGCATCTACGATGGAAACCCCTTTACCATCACGGGTGTAACCGCTTCTAACGGAGGCGAGCTTGTATACACCTTTGAAGATGGAACACCTTTCAATGGTGTTACAGATGCAGGCACATATTCTGTAATTATTACGCTTCCCGAAAGCGAAACGTACAACAAGGCAGAAGTGATAACAACCATCACGATTTCTCCTGCAACAAACAGAGATATAGTCCAGTCCTCTCAATCTGCTGAATATGGAACGCTTGCCCTGGAAGCTATCAAGCTTCCCGAAACCACAACCGGTACTTGGAGTATTGTAGGTGTTACCGAAACCACAACTGTTGGTGATGTTGGTAACAGAGAGTTTACTCTTCTGTTTACTCCCGAAACCGGAAACTATTATGAACGCACAGCAAATATCACTGTTACTGTTTCTCAAAAGAGAATCACACCTCCCAAGATTCAGGCTCCTTATGACGTCCAAGCTTATACGGGAGAAGCTCTTTTCTCCGGCTTGAAAAATGGCGAAGGCTATGAAGTTATCGAAGTTACGAATCCGGTAAATGTTGGCACTTATACGGTAATACTCCGTCTTGTAAGTGACAATTATAGCTGGAACGACTTCTCCACTGCAGATAAGTATGTCACATACGAGATTGTACGTGCCAACAACAGCTGGGTCAAGGAACCTCAAGTTTCTAATTGGGAGTATGGTGCCCAAGGCATCGCAGCAACGGCAACGCCTTTTACGGGTACGCTGAAGATAGAGTATAAGCTCAAGTCAGCAGCTGACAGCACATATAGCACCGAACTGCCCGCGCAATCAGGTACTTATGTTGCAAGATTCACGGTTACGGACGATAATTACAATACGCTGTCCGAAACTCACGAATTTACCATTAGCAAAAAGAAGATTTCTATTCAATATACTCAGCAATATACCTATACCGGCAAGACTATCAAAGCGGATATTGATGAGAATGATGCGCTATACACCATCTCTGATGGTGGTCACACCGCCGCAAGTGACACCGCATATTTTGCAACACTTACGCTTACCAATGAGGCTGCCAAGAACTACGAATGGGCAGATGCTGTTGGTAGCAGGATTTTGCAACTTCCTTATTACATCAATAAGGCAGATGTCGGATTAAGCAACCTGCAGATTTCTGACTATGCCTTTGGTGGAATGCCCGCTCCTTCGGTAGATATGGTCTTTAATATTACCCCCACTTATCTCTACTATAAGGATGCTGATTGTACCGAGGCGATTACGATTACCGCCAGCACTCCCGCAGGTACATATTATGTTAAGGCAGAGTTTGCAGGCACAACAAACCTTCTTGCAAGCAGCATTGGTCCCGAGCCGTTCCAAATCACCCAAACCGGCGCTTCTATCAGTGGCGTAATCAATGGTTCGTCTGTTTCTAAGGGTTATCTCGCTGCAGGCTATAGCTTTAACGATCTCTTCCCGAACTTGAAAGCATCTCACAATGAAACAGCGCTTGTTTACAAGGTTGATGGTGAGGTTGTAAATGCAACAACATTCAAGTTTGTAAATGTTAAGGCTAATGATAGTGCTTACACGGTAGTTATTACGCTTCCCGCAAGCCACAACTACGAAGAAGTATTTGTAACGGTTACCGTAAAGATCACTCCCGTAGCAAACAACGACACCTTCAAGTCCAGCTACAATGTAATCTACGGTGATCTGATAACCGAGCTTGAGGAACTGCTTCCTGATAGTGATTTTGGTACTTGGACCATCGACACACAAGAAACAACCGTTGGCGATGCCGGAACCGGCAAGACCTTCACGGCGAAGTTCACTCCTTATGAGCAATATCAGGGTAACTATGCAACGAGAACGCAACCTATTACCGTTAACGTTGCAAAGGCAAGCGTTACTATTGTTGATAAGAATGAAACCATTTTGCCTGCTACAAGCACAGATGGACGTGACTACAATGGTGGAGCATTCGCTCTGCCCGAAGAAGTTAAGACTTCGAATGGTGTAGCACTGATCCCCGTCATCACGAAGAAAGGCGAAGAGGTTTCTGAAATCAAGGGCGTAGGCACCTATATCGTTACCTACACCTATGCGGGTGACGACAATCACGAGGCTACACTGGCAACCATCACTGTCAAAATCGATCCCGCAACGATCGAGTTTGAAGACGATTTGACGGTTGAAAAGCCGGCGTGGACCTTTGCCCCCGGTGCAGTTATCCCCATGCCTTCTGTTACTGTAAAACAAACCTTTGTTGCAACAGAAGAAATCTATTTTGAGTATCAATACTCCGCAGATGGCGTAACGTGGACAGATTGGACCCGTTGGGCAGAGGCAACTGCGCCCACCACATGGAGTCTGCGCACCACTGCAAGCGCTCCTGCTCAAGCAGGTTATTACAGAGTAAGAGCGGTTGTTGATGCTACTGCCGACTATGGTGAGCTCACAACTCCCGAGAACGAAATTGTTACCTTTGTTATCAACAAGGCAGAGGTTATCGTTCCCACATACACCACGCAATATCCTTACAAGGGGGTTCCCATCGAGGTAGACATTGCTGATACGGCAGACTATGACATTGAATATACTCCCGCTACAAATGTCGCAAATAACCTTTCCGTAATCCTCAAGCTCGCAGATCCTACCAACTACAAGTGGGTAAAGGAAGAGGGCGTAGACGGCAATTACGGTCACTCCAACAATATTACACTTTACTATGACATTGTCAAGGCAAATGTTAATGTTTCTGTTGGAACGGTTGAATGGACATACAGTGAAGCAATTGAGATTCCTGTTGTTACCATCACCAAGGATTTCACCAATCCTGAGGTTGTTTCTTATGATCTCTATTACTCTACCGATAACGGTACAACTTGGAAGATTTGGAATGACGAAGAAATTTCCAAACTTTCCGCGACTACCTACAAGGTAAGAGCAATTGTTAAGGGTGACACCAACTATAACGGCAAGACCGTTGATGGTATCTTTAAGGTTAACCCGAAACAGGATTCTATCACGGGTATCAACCTTGATAAGTCCTATACCACAAATTATACCGGTAGTGCTTACACCTTCGCAGGCCTTGGCGCAGAGCGGAATACGAAACCTGAATTCAGCTATGCCTATAAGCAGGATGGCGGTGAGTGGATTGATGGAACGCCCACCAACCACGGCACATACACGGTTAAGATCACACTCAAGGATAGCACCAACTATAAGGGTATTAGTGAAGAGGTTACCCTTGTTATCAACAAGGCTCCTAATACGGATACAATTACCGTAGACAAAGATAAGGCTATTTATGGCAACTTGGTGCTCGATGCTATCAAGCTTCCCACAAATAATATCCATGGTTCTTGGAGCATTGAAGGCGTTGGTGCAGATACCACATTTGCAAGCGCAGGCAATAACCAGTTCTTTGTTGCCGTTTTCACTCCTCATCCCGCATATGCGGATAACTATGAGGGAGATAGAAGAGAGCTTTCCATCAATGTTAAGCAAGCAAGCGTTACGATTACCGATAAGGATGGTAATGCTCTGCCTTCCACCGGTGGACGCCCCTACAATGGTGGAGAATTCATTCTTCCCGACGGCGTTAAGACTTCGAACGGTGTAAATCTTGATCCCGTTATCGAAAAGCTGAACGCTCAAGGAGATTATGCTCCTCATACCGGCGCAATCGTAAATGTAGGAACCTACAAAGTCACTTACAGTTACACCGATGCAAACAACAACTTTGCAAACGCAACGGCAACTATCACCGTAACCATTACAACGGCAACCGTTACCGTTCCCACCCCTTCTATCACCGGTTGGGAATACGGTATGAGTGCCAATGAGCCTTCTCTTGAAGATTTCACCTTCAAGAGCGAGCTCAGCGTAACCTACAAGTATTATTCCAATGAAGGTTGCACAGATGAAGTTGAAGACATTGCAACTGCAGGCGCAGACACGTATTGGGTTAAGGCTATCGTAACCACAACCAATACCAACCTTGTTATTGATGCTGCAAATGCAAAGAAGTCTTTCCAAATTCAAAAGGCTCCGATTTATATTACCAATCCTGACGGCACAGCGTTGACCAAAGAGCATTCTTGGCAGTATACCGGATCGGCGTTTAACCCACTTGATATTGTTAAGATTTCTAACGGTTCTTGCACCTTTACGGTTAACGGCTTTGCAAATATGGAAATCAAAAACTATGGTGAGTATACCATCGTTTATACCGTTGAAGAAACCGATAACTATTTAGGCAAGACCGAAACGGTTACCGTAACCATCGAGAAAGCAAATGTAACGCTCAATAGCATTGAAATCACCCCTTGGATTTACAAGCAATACAATGCTGAGCAAAACAAAGCACGAGTTGCTTTGGCAGATGGCTACGAGCAACACAGGACCGGAGCAATCACCTTTAAGTACTACACAAACGCGGCATGTACCGAAGAATATGAGATTGATCTTACAAAGACTTCTCTCAACAATCTCGGCGTAGCAACGTACTACGTAAGAGCATTCTTCGCAGGAGACAATAACCTCAATCCCACAGAAACCGCGGTTGAGGATGCCGTTGCATTTACACTTGCAAGAGCACCTATTACGCTTAATGTAGCGGGTGATGCAACCATTTCCAAGGAATACAACAAAAATCAAACTGTTACAGTTCCTGGCGTTACCGCTTGGAACAACAAGAACCAACAGGTCAACGGTTTGGATATTACCATCTTGGTGAATGGCGAAGATCACAACAATGTTGTCATCAAGAACCAAGGCACATATATCATTACTTATAGTTTCGTGGGTAACACAAACTATGCACCGACAACAGAAACTGAAACGGTAACGGTAAACATTGCTAAGGTAACCAATACCGAATTTGTCAACCAATCTCAAAGTGCAGTTTATGGTGAGTCTGTTCTCGCAAAGGTTACACTTCCTACAGGTGTTGAGGGAACATGGTATCTCGCAACTTATGATTCAACCACCGAGGCTTATGTCCCTGTTGCCGAAGGAACTACATTCCAAAGCGCAACCACACATACGTTCTATGCCGTTTATGTTCCCGACGAAAACGGCAACTACGAAAGAGAGCCCGTTCAGATTATTGTTGCGGTGGGCCAACTCGGTATCCCCACACCTACTGTTAACAATATTACGTATGATGGAAAACCTCACAATTCCGGCATTCAGGATAGAGAAGGCTACGATGATTTTGATTACTTTGTAGTCGAAGGTAGCGACCAAGGCGGTTCAGACCACAATGACTATACTGTTATTCTTGAACTCAAGCGTCCTGACGTCCACAAGTGGACACTTGTTGGCAATGCACAGCTTGTTGACGGTAATGCTGCACGCGTTATTATCACGTATAGCATTTCGGAAGCTGCTCAAAACTGGAAGGATGGTAAACATCCTACTATTGACAGAGAGTGGCAATACCAAAAGCCGACCGCAAATGCTTATGGATATGCAGAAGCAGAACACGGTGGTGTAGCGTATTACTACACAGATTACAACAACGGCGAGTATACATTCACGCTTAGCGAAGCAGAAAAAACTCGTCCTATATATCCCGGTGAATATGTAGTACGCATTATTACCACAGACACGAACTACGATATTAAATACCAAGATCTGACGTTCACAATCACTCCACGCGAGATTCCGATTCCCGGGTGGACAGAACCTCATTATTCTTACACGGGTGATTTCAACAATCCCTACAACTCCGGTTTGTCGAGCTTAATTGAAGATGAATATACAATCTATACAATCATCGAGGATGTGCGCGATCGCGTTAATGTTGGTGATTACAGCGCAACCGCAACACTTAACAATCCGGAAGGCAAGATCTACTATGTTTGGGACGATGGAAACCCCGAAAAGATCAGCACGGATGTAGATGCTCAAACGTTTACATATCACATTGATCCTAACAAGATCGTTATTTCAGGTCTTTCCATCAATGGTTGGGGATATACTCCCAACAATGCAAACGCACAAGCACCCTCGTATGATCTCAAACTCGAGATTGAGAACAACTATATCAACCTCACCGATGCCGATAAGCTGAAGGTAGACTTCAGGGTTCGTTATTATGATTCTCAAACCGATGAACTTATCGTGGATGCGGAAGGTGAACCCACAGTTCCCACCCAAGCAGGTACGTATTACGTCACGGTACAAGTAACGCCGAAGGAAGGCTACAACAATTTGACCGCCTCCGATGTAGCAATTTCTAGCGACTTCACAATCACACAAGCAGCCATAACGGAGCTTGAGGGTATTGGAGAAAGCTACGGAAGACCTTACAACGATGAGCCGTTCGATAAGACTGCTTTTGAGACTGCAATTTGTGAAGCGAACCCTGGTCTTGGACTCAACTTTGCCTACTATCTAAACGGCGAGTTGTATACCGGCGTTATCGAAGATGCACGTACGTATAACGTAGTCATTACGCTTGATGCGGCAACGGACAACAATTACAACCTCACAACCAACGGTGAAACCAAGATCGTTATCGAACAGATCACCGTTGACTTGACGGGTGTAACGTTCGCTCCTGTTACCTACGGCCAATCAATCGATAAGATTCTGAGCCAAATTCCCGCAAACAAGCGTGAATTTGGTGAATGGACTCTTGAAGAAGCGACACTTGGTGACGTAGGCGAAAACAAGTCCTTTACGGCGATCTTTACTTCTACGAACACGAACTACAAGAACAACAGAGTAACGATCACCGTCAGTGTTAAAAAGGCTCCTCTCGCCTTTACAACTCCGACCGCGAGTGAATTGACTGCACAGTACACAAACGGCAAGTTTACCACTCCCGCCGTTACGGCACTGAACAGCAAAACAAACAAGCCTGCAGGATTGAATCCTGTTATTACGATCACTGCCATTACCGGTGACACCACAGAGTGGAGCGTAGGCACATACACTGTTCTTTACGAATTTAATAAGGATAATACCAATTCCAACTATGAAAGCGGTAGTACGACGATTACCTTTACGGTAACTCCTGCACAAATTACCTTTACGGGTGCTCCAAGCATTGCGAACGGTGGTTGGACTTACCATCCTCAAAATGCAAATCTGACGGCTCCTTCCAACACAGTTGTTCAAACCTACGCACAAGGTGCTGTTTACTTCGAGTATTCCTTCTATGATGTAAACACCAAGACGTGGGGCGAGTGGACTCGTTGGGATGTAACTGCTCCTAAGGATGCAGGCGATTATAAGGTAAGAGCGGTTGTTCCTACCGATCCCGCCGATCCCATCAGCAACTACACCGGAGCAACCTCCGCCGAAGGTTCTTTCAAGATTGATAAGGCTCCCACCTCCATTACAGTAAATGGAACCAACATCGACAAGACTTATGACGGTGATGTTGTTCCTGTTCCCGATGGTACAGTTTCGAACGGTGTGGTTCTTACTCCCGTTCTCGAAAAACAGAATGCTGCAGGAGAATATAATTCCTATAACGGCGAAATCAAGAATGTAGGCACATACAGAATTACCTACAGCTACGCTGGTGATAGCAACTATTTTGCCGCAGAAACCCAAACCATCACGATTACGATTTCGACCGCTGAAATCAAGTTCAAAGACGATCTTGCGATCCGTGGCGAAAACGATATTATCGTAAGAGTTTGGAATTATAACGGTCAAAGCGCAAGCATGCCCACTGTTTCCTTCATCGAAGAAGAAGAAGGAAAACAATACTACAGCGAAGTAGGGGCAAGCGAGGTTTACTTCGAGTATCAGTACTCTAAAGACGGCATTACTTGGCCCGAAACTTGGACTCCTTGGGAAGATGCTGAGGCTTCCGACGTTGCTACATTCGCTTTGCGTAGTAGCGGCAATGCCCCCAAGGACGCAGGTTTCTACAAAGTACGTGCAAGAGTTCATGGCACGGATGTTAACAAGAATGCGGTTAACTACGAAAAGCCTGAAGAAGTAATCAGTGGAGAATTTACGTTCGAGATCAAAAAGGCACCCATTTCCATCACCAAGCCCGATGGAAATGCTCTGCCCGAAACCGATACTCGTCCTTACAACGGTAACGAGTACGACATTCCCGCATACGAAGCATCGTTTGGCGTTGCAGTCGATGTTACTGTTACCTTCAACGGTGTAGTATACGAAGAAGACGAATTTAGCACTTGGACTGTTTGGAACTTTGGTACGTATACCATCACCTACGCATTCGTAGATACAACAGGTAACTACGAAGATGCAACGGAAACGATTGTAGTAACCATCACTCAAGCAGAAGTAACCATTTCCAAACCTGTTATCAATGATGACGGCTGGAAGTACGGTATGGCTGCAAGAGAACCCGATGCAGTTACATTCGATCAAACCTTTGCACAGCCCTACAACGGTGGTATCGAATTCAAGTACTATTCCGACAAGGAATGCACGATTGAGATTTCCAAGCCTGATGCAAGCACTCCTCACGGCACATACTATGTCAGAGCAGAGTTTGATAAGGGTCTGACCCACAACATTAAGGCAACAGAAAGTGAAGCTACTGAATTTACCATTGCTAAGGCAGATACTGTTATTAACGTAGGAACTATTACTACGAATAAGGACTACGACAATGTTGCAGTAACTTTGCCGACAGTTACGACACACGGCGTAACGCTTGAGCCCGATGTTAAGAAGTGGAATGAAGCAACTCAAGAGTTTGACATTCCTGTTGGTAAGAACGACATTAAGGCAGTAGGCACATATCTTGTTACTTACTACTATGATGGAACCAACACCAACTATGTAAGCCAGACAGCAACGGTTGAAATCACCATTGATCAAGCAAACATTGAGTTCAAGGGCATCTCCATTGAGGGGTGGACTTACGACGATTACAAGGGAAGTGAGCCCTCCGTATCCGTTGATGAAAAGTTTGAATTTGCACTTGATCTGGTTCAATACCAATATGCATATTGGTATGCTGAAACCAATGCTTGGGGTGAATGGATCGATTGGACAGACGAAACCGATCCTGCAAGCTTCAATGCAGGCAAGTACAGAATTAAAGCGATCCTCACAAACGATGGAACAGGCAACTACACCGGTGATGAAATCACAGATGAAGAAGCCTTTGAGTTCGAAATCGAAAAGGCAGATGCTACCATCGAAGGCGTACGTGGCGACAAGACGTATAGCAACCCGTACCGTGGCAAAGCGTATACTGTGGCTGACCTCTTTGCAAGCGTAATCGGCAAGCGAGGAAACGAAACGGTTGATTACACCAAGCTTACATATAAGGTTGGCGAAACGACCTTCACAGGCATTACAGATTTTGGCACTGTTACAGTAGTAATCACGCTTCCCGAAAGCAATAACTACAAGGCGGCAACAGAAACAGTAACCGTTTCTGTTACTACGGCAACGGTTGAGCTCGCCGATCCTGCAATCAGTTGGATGTACGGCGCTTTCAACAATGCACAGCCTACCGTTACTATTAAGCTCAACGAGGTGGATGTAACCGATCCTGATCTCATCCCCGTTGCTTTCTCCTATTACAAGGATAGAGATTGTACCGATCCGATTATTCGCAGCAACACCACGCCCGCCGGGGTTTACTACATCAAGGCGGAAGTTATAGCTGCTTCTAATGGTAACTACAGCGCCGCCGGGCCTGTGGTTGTGGCATTCACCGTTGCAAAATCCAACACCGCATCTATTACCGGCGTAACCGGCGGCACAGATGAAAAGAATCCGCTTGAGTTGCCTTACATCGAAGGCGGTTATAGCATTAACGATCTCTTTGGAGTTGATGCTGTGAAGGGATCTCACACCGAGACGATGCTTGAATTCAAGGTTGGCGATGTTACAACGAAAGACCCGACACACAAGTTCTTCACCGACGGTGTTATTAAGAACGGAAACGAAATCGGCGTTTACGAGTTGATTATCACGCTTCCCACAAGTAACACTTGTAACTACGAGGCGACGAGTCTTACGGTTTACGTGAGAATCATGCCCGCTACTAATACGGATACCTTTGAGGATACATCCTTTGAGGCCACCTTTGGCGATAACATTTGGGATGTTCTTGAAGAGAATAGTGTTGATCTTCCTAAGGGTTGGACCATCCAAAACGCTACTACTGACACGAAGGTAGGCGATGTCGGAACAAGAACCTTCTATCTTGTATTCGACAACGGCAACAACTACTATGAACGTCAGCCCGTTCCGATTACCATTGAGGTTAAGCCTGCAGAGGCTGAAGTCCTGAGAGATGGTAAGGAAATCGGCGAAGAGAACAATTCTTACACCGCACCTTACCAGGGCAGTGCATACAACGTCAGTGACATCATCAAAGATATCGCCGAAACGCACGGCCTCAAGCTCAAGTACACGCTTAAGGATGCAACTGCCATTGAAGATATCGGCAAGTACACCGTAGAGATTACACTTGATCCGACCGCCCCGAACTATGGCAACTACGCACTTGCAAGTGCTATTGAGGTTACCATTGAGATCACCAAAGCAGGTGTCATATTTGGAGATATTGACATTGGCAATTGGGAATACCATCCCCAAAACAGCAATAAGCAAACTCCCGGTGTTGAGACGACTCCTGTAGTTGACGAAGGAGATCTCTACTTCGAGTACATCTACTCGGTAGATGGTAATGTATGGTCCGAAACTTGGGCGAAGTGGACGGATAAGGCACCGGCTGCGGTTGGCTATTACCGCGTAAGAGCAGTGGTTGAGGAAAGTGACGCGTATGCGAGCACTATTTCCGGCGCCACAGGCTTTGAGATCACAATCGCAAGGGTTAACAAGCCTGACTTTGAGGTGGATGAAGATGGCTTCATTAAAGAAACCGATCTCAAACTCTTCTACAACGGCGAGGTACAGACGCCCGCAATTAGTCTTAACGATTATTACACCATTGAGTGGTCGGACTACGATGCCGAAGGCAACCCGACAAGCACAAACTTTGGCGAGTATTGGGTAAAGCTGTCGCTCATTGACAAGACGAACTCCAAGTGGAACACCACTGATACGGATGATGTAACCTACAAGTACCGTATCAATAAGGCTCCGGTTACCATAACGGCAGGAAGCGATATTACTAAGGACTACGATGGTAATGAAGTTACACCTGCTGCTACGGCAAGTAATGGCGCAACTGTTAGCATTTTGGTTAACGGCAAGGATCCCAAGGATGTCGTAATCAAGAACGCAGGCACGTACACCATTACCTACAGCGTTGCAGAGAGTGGCAACTATCTTGCCGCAACAGCAACAGTAACGGTAACTATCAACAAGGCAACGCCTACCATAACGAAGAACCCCAACTTTGTAGGTGGCAGGTTCTACCAAAGCTTGTTTAAGCCTGAGGCTACCGGCGCAGAAACGTCTACTTCCGGTACTTGGACATGGAATACAATTTCGTTTGCCGATGGTGAAAACGCAAGTACTGTTGCATACACGTTTACTCCGGCTGACACTACAAATTATACGACTCTTAGAGGAACGTTCAATGTAACCTTTGTAACGGTTGCATATCTGGGTGATCCCACCGCGAGCACGAGTACACCTTACGGTACCATCGAGAATGCACTTGATGCAGCTACCTCGGGTGATGTTGTTTGGGTACGTCCTTACGACAAGACAATTAATAAACCTATTCCGATTACACGCAATGTCACCATTAAATCGGGCGTAACGTTGTTGTTGCCTTATGGCGCTGACGGTAAGGATAGAAACAAGTTTGATACCGACGGCATTACCTATGATCTCAACGGTAATATCGCACCCACGGATGGAAAGAACGATTATTGCCATGTTCAAGTTGTGGTTGATAAATATGTAGTTATCACCAACTACGGTACACTTGAAATTGCGGGTCAGCTTTCGAGTGGTAACGGTGGAGCAGCATATTCCGGTAACACTGCCGGACAGCACGCAAAACTGTCGCTTGATAGCTACGCAAAAATTGACAACTACGGCACCATCCTTGCTGCTGGCTTTATTCGCGAGGCTGAGAACAGTACAGGAAGCGAAGTTATCGTTAACAGTAGTTCTATCCTTTGGCAACCTTATGTTGTTCGTGATTTCCAAGGCGGTAGTTTCTCCTATGCTGTTCAAGATGTCATGAATGAGCATCATATTACTGCGTTCAACAGATTCATATTGATGAATGTATCTCCTCTCTTGACCCTCCATAAAGGAGGAGAGCTCAAGGTTTGGGCGGGTCTTTATGCTAGTAAACAACATAACAGAACAACAGTTACCTTAATAGGCGGATCGAATTCTGTTATTGAGCTTACTCATGCTAACGGTTACTTAACCGCCAAGTACAATGTTGCAAACGAGATATGTGAGTTGCATATTTATGGTGGTGCTACCACCCACCCGATGGTACTGACAGTATTAAATATTCCGATTAGTACTGAGAACTGCTTCTTTGCGCTCTCCTACCACTACAACGTAACGCTTCACAAGCTTGATGAACAAACCGAAGCAACCTACACCATGGGTCAACGCTTTAAGCTGATGCCCGGTGCAGCATTCACCGTAGATATGGGAGCAAAGGTGATTGTTAATACGTTTGTTGTGTATACTGAAGCAACACCGAATGCTGATGGCACGTATTCTTCGACTGACGAAGTTTACAACGGCTTCTTGACCGGTAAAGGTACAGATGGCAGTACCGTTCCTGTAGCGTATCCCACGAATGCACAGCTACAAGAGCTTGGCATAGCAGAAGAACGCAGTAAAACAGGTATACTAACCGTCAATGGTCAAATGGTTTGTGATGTTTTGGCAGGCAAGGTATATTCTGAAGTTACAGGTGCAAGCATTATCGTTAATACTGCCAGAACGTATAGAGCGGTTGAACCGAAAGTACATAGTGGTGAGTCATTCTTTACAAGATTCCAAAGTTATAACAAGTTTGATGTAACGGCTGAACTGATCAACGACGGAGATGGAACGGTGGTAACTCCTGAGCTTTCCACAACGTATGCTTACGCAAACGGCGTATGGAAACAACCCATCGTTCGCATTGAGTTCAACGCCAATGGCGGTAACGGAGTTGGTTCTATTGGTGTTCCGTTTGAAGATGGTATTTACCAAGGTCTCCCGACACCTACAAGAGATCATTACTACTTTGTAGGCTGGAAGGATGCTGATGGCAACCCGATTACCAACGGCACCGCTTTGCCGACCGGTTATGCCGCAGGCGATATCTTTACGCTCACAGCGGAGTGGGAGTTGACAACGTATTACATTGACTACGAGTTTGTTGATGGTTCCGGAAACCAAATTCAGGACGTCGAATACAGCGCTTCCTATAATACGTTCACCTATGATCCTGACCCGAATAGCACGTTGAGTTGGCCGAATCTTACACTTTCGGATGAGTCTTATACGCTCAAAGACTGGAAGTTCAATAACAAGATTGTTCAGACCCCCAATTTGGGCGATTGGCTTGCTGCAGCAAAGGAAAACGACGGAAGAATAACACTTGTTGTAGTACTCACCAAGGAATCCACTTACAATTATGTATTCGACTTCAACAACACGCAAACCGGGTATAACATTGATTCTGTAACATTGAAGAATCAGTTGGTAGGTTTTGATCCCAATAATGAGGACTACGCTGATCTACTGCTGAATAAAGTTATTTATGCAGCAGATGGTACCGAGTATCAAACTTCTACTGCTTACCAATTCTACTTTGAAGGTTGGTATACCGAGGATGGCGTTAAGTACGATCCCGCAACATACACACCCGATGAAAATGCTACGGAAATCAAGCTGTACGCAAAGTGGATTACAAAATTCACGGTAGTATTCAAATACAATGATGTTGTAAAGGGCAAGTATTACTTAACCAAAGATGATGCAACTACGACTCCGAAGGATGATATGACAGGTTTTGAAAACGGTACCAGTGGTGGACATTATATCACGTTCAACAATTGGAGCAATAGCACCTATGGAGCAGTAAATGCAAACGTAACATACAAGGTTCCCGAAGCAGCTACGGATGCGACAGTTGAAATTGTATATTCTGCTTCTGTAACCAAGTCTGCGTATGTATACAATGCAGTTGTTGTAGACGTTGACGATAATATTCCTTTGACGGTGACGAATGGTTCTTGGAAGAATGCCGATGGCACCAATAAGACAGATCTATCAACGTGGTCGGATGGTACATACTATTTGTTGGCAGATCCTGCTGTTACAATTTCTGTTAAAGCTTCTAATAGCGGTAACTGGAAGGCTAAGTTGGGTCTCAATAATGCGACTCCGACTACAACGCTTACACAAACAAAAGCCGCTACGGAGCTTACCGCTATTAAGACAACTTCGACTTACGAATGCCTCATCGAAGGTACTCTAATCACTCTTGCAGATGGAACGCAGAAGAAGATTGAGGATTTGGAATACGGAGATCAACTGCTCGTATTCAATCACGAAACAGGTAGAATGGAAGCGGGAATTCTCATTATGCTTGACCACACAGATGTTCCTCGTGATTGGTATAATGTTATCAATCTTGTATTCTCTAATGATGAAGTATTGCGTATACACAATGTTCATGGCTTGTTTGACATAACATTGAACAAGTATGTATTCATTACAGAAGAAAACTTCCACGAATTTGTTGGACACGAGTTCTACGCGGCGGATTACAATGGTAGTGAATTTGTTGGTGAAACTGTAACTCTGACAGAGGCATATATCACTTGCGAATACGTTAGAATTTACAGCCCTGTGACCGCGGTCCATCTCAATCACTTTGCGAGTGGTATGTTGGCAATGGCTCCTGCTCCTGACAACTTCACAGAGGGACATACAAATGTCTTTGAATTTGATGAAAATTTGAAGTATGACGAAGAAAAGATGCAGGCAGACATCGAAAAGTATGGTCTCTATACTTACGATGACTTTGCAGAGTATCTCACTGAGGATCAATTCAATGCCTTGTCGTTCGCATACCTCAAGGTTGCAGTTGGCAAGGGCAATCTTGATTGGGAAGGCGTCATGAAGATTGTTGAATTTGTCAAGGTCAATTCCTAACCTCCATTTTCCCGGGCTCCTTGTGAGCCCTAGGGCGCCCCTCGGGGCGCCCCGAACGTGATTTTCGGTTAGACACTTTCAGTTAGACATTTTTAGTCAGACACTTTTGGCAAAACAATTTGTCCACAAAAACAAACAAAAACAATTAAAACACCAAAAAACAAGACCCATAGTTGCATTTGCAACTATGGGTCTTTGTGTGTTTTGTTTTTATTCTTCTGTCGCAGGGGCATCTTCGCTTTCGCTTATCTGTTTCGGTGTTGAGATCCAATCCAGGAATATGCCCACCAAAAATCCCAGCGTGATGGTCGTTAAAACGCCCACCAGGTAGGCAATAAAGGTGGCTTCAAAGCTGCCGAAAATATCAAGGAAGTAGATGGAATAATCTCCGTACATATCCATTCCAAAGTTGGAGAGGTGGAAGCACCAGTTGAGGAACACGCCAAATCCAATAGACGTATAAATAAAAACGGTGGCTTTTCCAAAGTTTTCCCAGCTCAATTTTACCTTGTTTGAAAGGATCAGATAAAATCCGTACAATGCCATAATAAGGTGGCAGGCAGCCTCGCTGATGTGCATAAAGTTTGCTGTGAGCTTATGGCTGAAGAAATACGACTCTCCCGGGCTGATGTAGAGTGCCAAGAACATTCCAAATCCCAAAAAAGCAATGGCACAATAGGCAAAATCCTTGATCTTTTCGCTCATAAAGGGCGTTAAGAGAATGACCGTGCAAATAAAGGGACTGATGTTCTCCAGGGTCATAAAGCCGTCCTCGAGGCTCCCGCGCTCAAATGCGGCATAGTTCCAACAAAAGAAGAACACCGCACAAACGATCAAAAATAACGGATCGAAAATGGGATGGTTGAGCTTTTCACGAAAGAAGCACATCAAAAACAGAGCCGCAAAGAAGACCAACGAGAGCCCTCCGAGCATTTGCATCATATGCATAATTTAGCGCCTCCCGTTCTTTTCGTCCTCTTCCTCGGGATCGATCTCTTCCTCTTCCGCTTCAACGATCTCAACAGTTGCGTCTCCAAACCAACCGTCCGCCCAGCCCTCGGGCCACTCTTCCTGTGGAATGGTGGTCTTGATGACCAAGTTCGAGCATCCTGCAAAGGCGTTCGCCTCAATGGTGGTCACGCTTTCGGGCAGGATGACCTCGGTCAAGGTCGTGCAGCCGTCGAATGCATATTCTCCAATGCCTAAGAGACCTTCGTTCAGCGTCAGCGTCTCAAGAGAAGAACAATTTTTGAATGCGTATTTTCCAACGTGTGTAACGGTTTCGGGAATTTCGATCTCGGAAAGGGAAGTGCAATTTTCAAACGCGCTTCTGTCGATCTTGATCAGACCGTCAAGCAAATAGACCTTTGTAATGCCGCCGCAATCCTTGAATGCGCCCTCCAGAATGCCGAGCACCTTCTTTTCGTCAAAATATGCACCCAAATAGACCTCGCCGCGCAAGAATGGGTATGCGCGTTCGATCTCCACATAGTTTTGATCTTCGCCGTTGGTGTAAACAATGCCTGCCGTGGTTTCATATTCCCAAACGGCCTTAATAACCACGTCTTTTGTGATGCGACGGTAAGATGTACTCCAACCGCGCAAAAAAGCGCCGTCCTTTACAACCGACGGGGGAATGGCATCCTGACCTTGTATAACGCGCTGCTCGAGTGAGCCACCCAGGAGAGTGCCGCCGTCCAGGTCAAATTCTACGGTGTAGCTCTTTTTGCCTTCCAAAAAGATGAGCATCAAGAGCACAGCCACGAGCAAAAACAGGATCCCAAAGACGATGATGATCTTCAATCTGCCTTGATATTTGTTTTTCATATTCGGTTTCCTTTCTACGTGTTTTTTTTATTGTAGCACGCCCTCGTGAGGGTTTTGTGAACGTTTTGTTAAAAGAGAAGGGAAGCGTTTCGGATTTGCTCAAAAAATGTTGGTCTTTCTGTATATTTAAGGAAGGATCCGCGCAAAACAGAAAAGTTTTTGTCAAAGTTATAAAAGATGCAAAAAAGACTTGCAATTACAAGAATATTGTGATATAATACTGCCTTGGTTGGGCAATTTTGCCCGCAATTTTCGATTGTAAGCGCGCTTGCCGCGCGAGGAGAAGATATGCCAAAAACGCACGTGCATCCGCACATCGTTCCGCCCTTCAAAAAACACGGTCCCCTGATCGATTGGGAAGCGATCGAACGGTTCAAGCAAAAGGCGACGGAGCTTGTCAAAAAGAACGCTGTGATGTTCATCGCCTTGGCGGCCGCGCTCATCACCATGCTTTTTGTTCCCGTAGATGTGCAATACCTCGAATATTTTGATTATAAAACGCTGACCTGTCTGTTTTGCACGCTGGCCATCGTTTGCGCCCTGAAGAACATTCGTTTCTTTTATATGCTGGCACACAAGACCGTACAGCTCTTCAAAAATGCGCGCAACAGCGTGCTGGCGTTGACCTACATCACCTTTATCGGATCGATGCTTATTGCCAATGATATGGCGTTGCTGACCTTTTTGCCACTGGGATATTTGGTGCTGACCACCACGGGCAAAGAGAAGTATATGGCTTTTACTTTTATTATGCAAAACATTGCGGCAAACCTTGGCGGAATGCTCACGCCCTTTGGCAATCCGCAAAATCTGTATCTGTATACCAAGTTCAATATTCCTACGGGAGAGTTTATGACCATTATGGCTTTGCCGTTCGCGGTTTCCATTTTGCTCATCACCGTTTGCTGTATCTTGTTTGTACGCCCCGAGCCCCTGCAGATCGCAGACGAAAGAATAGAGCTCGACCCCAAACGAACGGTTATTTATTTGTTGCTGTTTGCGTTTTCTATCATCATTGTTTTCCGCATTATTCCGTATTGGCTCGGATTGATCGTCATTCCCGCGGCGCTGATGGTGATGGATAAAAAGGCATTGAAAATGGTGGACTATCCTTTGCTCCTCACGTTTGTGTTCTTCTTTATTTTCTCGGGGAACATGGCACGGATTGACGCTGTGCGCGAGGCCTTCTCGGCCCTGCTTGAGCGGAACACCTTGCTCGTCAGCACGCTTTCCTGTCAGGTCATCAGCAACGTGCCGTCGGCTATTCTGCTTTCGCAGTTTACTGATAACTACCGCGAGCTTTTGCTTGGCGTCAACATTGGCGGTGTGGGTACGCTTATCTCGTCGCTGGCGAGTCTGATCACCTTTCGCGAGTACCTCAAGAGCAATCCCGGCAAGAGCAAATATTACATTACACTTTTCTCGGCATTCAACTTTGCTTTTTTGATCGTTTTGACGACGTTGATGTCAGTAGTGAAATAAGCGTTTTTTGATGTTTGTCCCTTTGCTTTCAGAAATTCACCCCTATATATGAAAAAGGCACCCGTGTGGGTGCTTTTTGCATATTATGCGCGATTTGAAACAAAATCTACCATTTGTAGACGGGCGTGAGAGGGGCTTTTTCTTGACAAAAAGGTCTTGCTGTGCTATAATCAACTCATCAATCAAGAGTGAGGTGCGTTATGAACAATTATACGTTTGGAAATTATCTTTGCGAGTTGCGAGAGAAAAAAGGACTTACACAAAGCCAGTTGGGAGAAAAGCTTGGTGTTAGCAATAAAGCTATTTCAAAGTGGGAGAACGGCGGGGCATATCCGTCCAGCGAGCTGATGCTGCCGCTTGCACGGGAGCTTGGTGTTTCGATAGAGGAGCTTTATTCTGCCATGTCGAACTACAAAGCCCCGAAGACAGGTGCGCGGAAGATTCTTGAGGCTTTGGTGCAAAAAAGGAAGTATATTCTTTTGGCAATGGGTGCTTATGTGCTTGCTATGTGGATGTTTCTTCTGCTGTTTGGCAACGCGGCCGACAAGATGATCGTGCTGATCCTTCTGCCTGTTATGTCGGTGCTTGCTTATGGGGCATTGCGATTGATATTTTTTGTTGTTTACAAAAATCCGATGGCTTCTGCTAAATATATTGATGTATCGTCACTGTTTTTTATATTTGTTGCTTTCTTGAGCGTGGCACTCTCGATTATGACCTTTGTGATAGATTTTCCAAACGGAGTAAACGGAAGTACAGGTGCAGAGCTTGGTATGATCGCCGCGGTTTTGCACGCAAATAAGAAAAGAGTATAAGGTGCGCCAAGAAAAACAAAATTCGCAAAAGTAGATTTGCTTTCAAATTTATACAGCATTGTTTCAATATAGAAAAGGCACCCACGTGGGTGCCTTTTGTGCTCTATGGTTATAAGTTATGAGGTTCGCAAAAAGCGCTCTCGCTTTTTGCTCTCCGTTATGAGCTTGCTTTGCAAGCGTTATGATATGATCGCCTTGTTATTTCAAGCTGTGCCAAAGGCACATCATCACTTGGCGTAGCCAATCATCACTCATAACTCGCCGCAGGCGATCATAACTGCGAATCTGTCTTAAGACAGATTCGCTACCGGCAAGCTTGCTGCTGCGATGGACTGACCAACGCGGCGGCTGCTTTCGTCGGGCAGATGGATGGTGATCTTTTCTGCCAATTCGGGGAACTCAAGCGCGAGTACCTTTTGCGCGTTTTGGAAGAGGATGTTTCCGCCCTCACCCGAGGATACGCGGCCCATCAGGAGAACGTGCTTGATATCATAGAACAATGCGTAGTATGCAACGGCATAGCCGAAGTAAACGCCAATGGTCTCGTAGATTTTTGCGGCTCTTTCATCGCCCTCTGCCATCAGCTTTTGAACTGCCTTCAGCTTTTCAGCGGGGGATGCGCTCTCATCGAGCTCGATGCCTGCGGCAGGAGCGAGCTTGATAACCGAATCCTGCGAGAAATACTTAACGCCACAGCCGTAGTCGCCCGACCACTCGTCAACCATTGCATCCTTGTTGTAGTCTGCGGGAACGAATGCGAGCTCGTTGAGCCAACCGGTAATGTTGCCGTTTCCGTCAACGTATCCGCCTGCTTCACTTGTGCCCATTGCAACGCCAAGAACATTGTTGTCATTCAGATCCATAGCGCCTGCAAGTGCGGTAACGTCACCGTCGTTTGCAACCTCGATCGGAACATTGCCAAGCTCTTTTGCAATGTCGGTGTAAATATTCTTAACGACCTTTTCAAATGCCTCGGGGTTCTCGTTTTTAACCTTGAGGAACAGGGAAGAGGTCATAATGCGGTTGCCGATAACAACGCCCGCGGTGGAAACGCCGATCGCGTCAACACGGGGCATCTTGGAAGCCGCAGTCTTCATCGCGTCCATAATGCCTGCATAGTGATACGAGGGATCGTTTTGCAGCTTGGGGAACCATACGACTTCTTCGGAGTAGGTAGCCTCACCCTCAACAACAGAGGAGACCTTGCGGTCGGATCCGCCTGCGTCAAAGCCGATGCGGCAGCCATCCAAATGACGGCCTACGGGAGCGGCAGATTCCTTGGTAACGGGGGCCTCTTCAAAAGGAACGTGAATGACCTCAAACTCAGCTTCATAAACGCCGGACATAAAGTCGCGGTCAAAATCGCGGTAGCCGCCAACAGAGTAGTCAGCCTTGATCTTGTCGGCAATGACCTTGGAGCCTGCAATGATGATCTTATAACCGCCGCGTGTCCAGAGCAGAGTCTTTACAAGACGCTCAACAAACTCGTGGTTTTCTTCGTCGTGACCGGTACCGTCCTTAAATACTTCAACGGTGTAAGTGGAGGTGAGTCCGTCGTTTCTTTCCAGACCAATGGTCAGCTTTTGTCCGCCCTCTTTTGCAACAGCGGCTTCAAAATCGCGATATACAACAGCCATCGGCATAAAGCCGGGATCGAGCGGAGCATTCATTTTAAGCTTCATAAATGGTTCTTCCTTTCTTTATGGTTCTCAGAACGTTGATGTTTGCGTCAGTGATGATGATGTCGGCATCCTTGCCTGCCTCAAGAGAGCCGATGCGATCGGCACAGTGGATAGCGGTGGCGGGATTGAGAGATGCCATTTTGAATACCTCGTTTACGGGGAGGGCGGTGTGGTCAAGCACATTCTTGACTGCGTTGTTCAGCTTGAGCACGCTTCCCGCGATCGTACCGTCAGCAAGGCGGCACTCAATACCCTTGAGGAAGATAGGTTGTCCACCCAGATCGTATTCGCCATCGGGCATACCGCCGGCGCGGGTGCAGTCGGTGATAAGCACCATCTTGTCGCCCTTTACCTTGGCGATGATGGAATACAGACCGGGGTTGATGTGGAAGGTGTCTGCAATGACCTCGACCGAAACGTTCTCGGATGCGAGAGCCGCGCCAACAACACCGGGGTTGCGGTGGGCGAGGGCAGACATTGCATTAAAGAGGTGAGTTGCGTGGCTCACGCCATCGCGCGCCGCGCTCATAGCCTCGTCAAATTTTGCATCGGTGTGACCCATCGAAACGAGGATCTTAGACTTTGCCGCGAGGCACTTGATGCATTTGTGGCCGGGGTCCATCTCGGGAGCGAGGGTAACGGATGTAATGATGTCGGAATTTTCCAAAATGAAGTTAGCATCGGGCACGAGAATGTTTTCCTCTGCCTGTGCGCCTTTTTTGGAGGGGTTGATGAACGGGCCTTCGGCGTGAACACCGATGATCTCGGCACCGTCCCAGGTTTTGCTTTCTTCTTTAACGGAACGAACAGCGTTCAGAGCGTCAATGATCTCATTCTTTGCCACGGTCATAGTGGTGGGCAGGAAAGAGGTGACGCCGTTTTGGGCTACGCCGTAAGCCATCTTCTTGATGCCTTCGGGCTTTGCGTCGCAGGTATCCTCGCCAAGATAGCCGTGAATGTGAATATCAACCAGACCGGGGGCAACGTAGTTGCCGCACGCGTCGATGATGTCAGCCCCTGCGGGAACGGTATCGACCACGCCCTCGATCTTGCCGGTTTCTTTGGAGAAAGCAAGCGCTTTTCCCTCGACAACGGCCTCGGGCAGAACGATCTTACCGCCAATAATATATGTCAATGCCATAAATAGGAACCTCCTTATTTTTTGATATTATAAGTATAGCAAATTTTTGCCAATAAAGCAAGAGTTTTTGCGATATTTTTTTATTTTATAAAAAACGCGTCGAATTTACAAAAAAACACTCGTGCAATGTCAAAGTTTTGCGCAATCTTCATAAAATGTGATTTTTTTGTGAAAAAAGGGTTGCATTCGTCAAGATTGTGTGATAAAATATGATATATTCTGTAGAAAACAGAATATAGAAGGAGGAAAAAAATGAAAAACGGATTTCTCAAGGCGTTGGGATACGATCCCATCGAAAAGCAAACAAGCGTCAGAACCGAAATTATCGCAGGTATCGTTACGTTCCTTGCAATGGCGTACATCCTGACAGTTAACCCCGCACAGATCCTCGTAGGTGCAGACCAAGCCTATTGGCCCTCTGTATTCATCGCAACCGCTTTTGGCGCAATCATTGGTACACTCCTGATGGCGTTCTTGGCAAAAATGCCTCTCGCTCAGGCTTCCGGTATGGGTCTGAACTCCCTCTTGGGTGGTCTCGTTGCTCTTTGGGCAGCTGACACATACGGCGTAAGATTCTCTCTTGGACAGGCGTTCATGATGGTTCTCATCTCCGGTGTTCTTTTCCTGGCTCTCACTTTGATCAAGATCAACGGCAAGTCCTTCCGTGAGCTCGTATTCGACGGTATGCCCGTTGCAGTCAGAAGCTCCATCTCCATTGGTATCGGTCTGTTCATTGCTTACATCGGCTTCCAAAACGCAGGCATCATCGTCTCCGATCCCTACGTACAGGTTGGCCTTGTTAACCTGACCGATCTCGACGCTTGCAAGCCCGCACTTGTTGCATTCATCGGCTTGTTCCTTATTGCTATCCTTGATAAGCTCAACGTTAAGGGCTCCGTTATTCTCGGTATTCTTGGTGCAACCCTTATCGGTATTCCTATGGGTGTTACCGACCTTGCAGTTCTCGCAGGCGACGGCGCTGTTTCCTGGAAGTTCTGGGAGAACTTCGCTAACTTCTTCGCAGGCGAAAACTCCGTATTCCTTTCCTTTGTGGATGTATTCAAGGAAGGCCTTGTTCCCGAGGGTGGTAGCGTATTCACTGTTATCATGGTCATCATCACTATGTGCATGATCGATATGTTCGATACCATGGGCACCATCGTTGGTTGCTGCGGCGGTAACAGAATTCTCTCCGACGAGAACAACAAGCCCCACAACTACGATAAGATCATGATTTCCGACGCAGTAGCAACCTGTGCAGGTGCAATGCTCGGTACTTCTACCGTTACTACGTTCGTTGAGTCCGGCGCAGGCGTATCCGCAGGCGGCAGAACCGGCTTGACCTCTTTCACAACTGCTGTTATGTTCTTCCTTGCTTTGTTTGCAATGCCCGCATTTGCAGTTATTCCCGGTGCGGCAACCGCAGCAGCGCTGATCTACGTTGGCGTTCTGATGATGAAGAACAACATCAAGAGTGTTGATATGAGCGATGCAGTAAGCGCAACCTCTGCGTTCCTGACTATCGTTGTTATGCTTCTGTCTTACTCCATCACCAAGGGTATCGGTATCGGTATGGTAACCTACACCGTTATGTCCCTTATTGCATATCTCATTTCTGTTATTAAGTACGCGATCGACAAGAAGGAAAAGCCCGTATGGAACGTATCCGTTGTTGCACTTATCGTAACGGCTCTGTTCTGCGTATACTTCTTCGTTCCCGTAACTCTCTAATTCAGACAATTTTACAAACACAACGGGGGCTGTCGCGTGGCGACGGCCTCCGAAATTTTCCTTGAGACAAGGAGAACAAAAATGAAGAAAGTCATATTCAAAGCGATTTTATGTATTGCCTTGGTACTCGCCATTGTAGGCGTGGGCATTGGCGGATATTTTTTGTGGCGTTCCATAAAGTGGCCTGGCAAGGCACAAGATATGAAGATGAACACCGATTTCCCCGAGCCCCAAAATCTGCCCAACGGTGGCGGAAAGCGCGTAAAGGTCATACTTTTGATGGGGCAAAGCAATGCCACGGGTGTGGGACGCATCAAGTACCTGAAAGAGAACACCACCGCCGAAGCGTTTGCCAAATATGAAAGCGGTTTTGATTCGGTACACATCAATTACTGTGTAGACAACCACAACAACTGCTCAAACGGCGAGTTTGTAAACGTGGACCTCGATTGCGGTGCGTGGCACGGTGAGGTTTTTGGCCCTGAGGTCGGCATGGCAGAAAAATTCAGCCAAGTATGGGGTGAGGAAGAGGTCATCATCCTCAAATACACTTATTCGGGAACATCGCTCTATAATCAATGGCTTGCCTACGGCCAGCGCGGCTCTATTTACAAGGCGATGAAAACGTACGTTGATACCTATATGAACGTTCTGCGCGAAGCGGGCTACGATGCGCGCCTTGGTGCTATCTGTTGGATGCAGGGGGAGTCGGATTCTTTCGCGGAACACGTTTCTAACCGTTATTACGAGATTCAAAGCAATTTCGTTTCTTATCTACGCAGTGATTTTGATCAGTACGCCGAGGATGGCGGCATCTGTTTTATCGATGCGGGCATTTCGGATAGCCCCTACTGGCCATACTATAAAACCATCAATGCCGCAAAGGAGAAAATGGCGCAAGACTCTGCGCTCAACTACTACTTTTCCACCATTGATGCAGAACTTGAGTGGGGAGTTGAGCCAGAAGAAGATCCCGACCTTGCACACTATGGTGCTATGAGCACGCTCAAGCTTGGGCACTTGTTTGGTGAATACGTCATTGCGGCTTACAACGAGCACAACGCAAAATAAAAACACTTGACATTTCATCAAAAATATGGTATACTGTTAATGCAAAGCGGAAGGCTTTACTTTACGAGGTATATTCTTGCAATATGGGCAAGTGTTTCTACAAACCACCGATAATGGTTGACTACCGGATGAAAATTCCCGTGGTCAACCATGTTTTTTACATAGGAGAGATTCTTAAAAATGAACATTTATCTTGAAATTTTCGGCTATATCGGTACGGCGCTGGTGATCGTTTCGATGATGATGACCTCGCTTGTTAAACTGCGCATCATCAATATGTGCGGGGGGCTTATTAGTCTGATATATGCCATTTGCGTTCACACGTGGCCGATTGTTGTGCTTAATGTTTGCCTCATCAGCATCAATTTTGTGCAAACCGTGCGACAGCTACGTGGTAAGGAAGCTGTCACGCTTCTCTCGGTAAAAGGGGATGATCCCATCGCCGCGCACCTCTTGGGCATTTGGAAAAAGGATTTTGAAAAATACCATCCCAACCTCAATTTTCAGGCAATGAAAGAGGAAGAGATACATATTCTGTATGTAGGTGAGGAAGCAGTTGGGGTACTTGCCGGCTCGCGTAATCAAGATTTGTTCAACATCCGTATATTTTATATGATCCCATCTCGCCGCACGACGGCTATGGGAGAATGTGTTTTTAATGTTTTGCACCAGCAAGGAGTTTGCACACTGACGTCCTGTGAGTTCTACAATAAACCGTCATATCGTTACTTGCACCGCTTGGGATTTGATGTGCGCGATGGTTTGCTTGCAAAGCAAATTTGATATTAGCAACAGATAGGAGATAGAAAATGAAATTATTGATAGATGGAATAGAAACCACAGCATCCCCGGGGCGATCGCTTTTGGAGATCGTCACGGATATGGGCCTGATGACGGGAACGCTTTCGGGCGATCCCTTGGTAGCAAAAATCGCAGGCCGCGTATTTACCCTCAATTACATCCCCGTACGGGAAAAAGACGTAAAGGAACGTGAATCGATGCGTCGCGCCATGGCGGCATCGGGTGGCGTTATCCGCTTGTTGCGTTACAGTGACCCCATCGGGCGCGATGCCTACAAGCGCACGGCACAATTCGTTTTGTTCTTGGCATTGCGCCGTTTGTGGCCCGATGCCCGCGCAAAAGCGAGTTGTGTGGTCGGCTCGGGTACTTATTTTAAGGTAGAGGCAGAGGATTTTTGCGCTACGCGACTCGAGGACGAGGTCAGACGCATTGTCGATGAGGACATTGTTCTTTATCGCCGCAGAATGCCCACCGCCGAAGCGATCCGCTATTTTGAAGGACAGGGGCAAGATGACAAAGCACGCTTGTTGTCCTACCGCAAAAAAGAGAGAATCGACCTTTATGAAAGCGGCGATTTTGCCGACTATTACTATGGCGAAATGGCACCCTCAACGGGATTTTTGCGCTCTTGGGATATTCTCCCCGCGCCCGAGGGCTTCATCTTTGTTTTCCCCGATGTCAACAACCCCGACCGCGTGTCCGCTTACCGCGAGATGCCCAACCTGTTTGCAGTCTACACCGAGGGCAAGCGATGGGGCGAGCTGATGGGCTGTGAGACGGTTGCAGACCTCAATGAGCTTGTTGAATCGGGGCAGGTGCGAGAGCTTATCCGTGTCAACGAGGCGCTTCACGAAAAGCGTTTTTCGCAAATTGCCGATATGATCTGCGAGAGAGGCGCGAAGGCTGTTATGCTTGCAGGTCCGAGCTCGTCGGGCAAGACCACATCTGCCAACCGACTTGCCACACAGCTGCGTGTGCACGGCAAAAAGCCGATCTTGATGAGTCTCGACGATTACTACCTCGACCGCGACAAGATCCCTGTGGGTGAGGATGGTAGCGTTGACCTCGAGCACATCAACACCATCGATACCGAGCTCTTTGCCAAGCATCTCGGGTTGCTGCTTGCGGGCGAAGAGGTGGAGATCCCGAGCTTCAACTTCAAACAAGGCAAGAGAGAATGGAACGGACACCGTATGCGCCTGTGCGAGGATACGGTTATCATTGTTGAAGGTCTGCACGCCCTCAATCCCGTTCTGCTTCCCGAGGAGTTGGATGCGAGCAAGGTGTTCAAAATGTACGTCAGCCCCTTGTTGCCACTCAATCTCGACGACCACAACCGCATTGCCAGCAGGTATCTGCGTTTGCTGCGCCGCACAGTGCGTGACTACGAGACAAGAGGCGCATCGGTACAACAAACGCTTGCTATGTGGGATTCTGTTCGTCGCGGTGAGGAGAGATGGATCTTCCCGTTCCAAGAGAACGCCGACGTTATCTTCAACAGCTCCACGCTTTATGAGCTTGCAGTGCTCAAGCGCCACATCTTCCCGCTTTTGCAGGCGATTGGAGCAGAGGATGATTGCTACGACCAGGTCCGCGCCATCGTTAAAATCCTCAACTATGTCTATGAGGCAGACGTTGACGATGAAATTCCGCCCACAAGCATCGTGCGCGAGTTCATCGGCGGCAATAGCTTTTATCGCAAATAATGAAATGAGATAGAACACACCCCCGACACCAAACGGTGTTGGGGGTGTTGTTGCTTATAATCGTTTATGATGGGACGTCGAGGGCGCCGTCCCCTACAAAGCAAGTTAAGATTCAACATGTTTGTTTCATCCTCATTCGAATGTTCACAATGAACCAAAGCAATCCACAGTCAAACAACTCTTGTAGGGGACGACGTCCTCGACGTCCCTAAAACGAACGATTGTCGTGTATAAAGGCTGGCGACCATTGCTCGCCCTGCGGTTGACAAAGTGTTGATTTTATGCTATACTAATTCCAACTGACCATAGAAAAAACGGAGGGCATTTATGAAGATACAAGGCGCAATTTTTGATATGGACGGAACGCTTGTCGATTCCTTATCCTTTTGGGATTGCTTTTGGCGCGATATGGGAGAGCGTTATTTTGGCGACCCCGATTTCTCGATGGATGCCGCGCATTTTGATAGCCACGTTCGCACGATGATCTTCAGCCGCGCCATCTCTTATTTGCACGGCTATCTCCATATTCCTTGCTCTGCCGAGGAATTTGATAACTTTGCCGCGGATTATGTCGAGCGCTTTTATAGCACTGTTGTCACGCCAAAAGCGGGCGCGAAAGAGCTTTTGACCGCCTTGCGTGAGCGTGGTGTGCGTGTATGTCTCGCCTCTGCCACCGACCGCCGCTATCTTGATGTCGCTCTTGAGAGCTGCGGGCTTTCCGAATTTTTCACGCCCGAAACAATTCTTTCTTGCTCGGATATCGGCGTTGGAAAAGAACGCCCCGACGTCTTTTTGGCGGCGCTGAAGGTCTTGGGAACGCCCCTTGCCGAGACAGCCGTGTTCGAGGACTCCGCCCTGGCATTGGAGACGGCAAAGCTCGCGGGATTTGTTACCGTTGGCGTCTATGACTCCCACCAAACTGCTACAGAGCGACTTGTGGCTGCCGCCGATATCTATCTTGGAAAGGGAACAACGCTGGTGGATGTTCTATCACAAATTGAGATGCCAAACAAGGGAGGGGTTCTATGATTTCTCCTAAAGCAAAATGGATATGGATCAATACTGATCCGCAAAAAAACGAGTACGCCTACTTTGAGGGAGAATACGATTGGAACGGAGAGTGTGCGATTTTTTCGATTGCCGCCGAGACCGATTACATTCTCTACGTCAACCAAAAACGCGTAGCTTTTGGTCAATTTGCAGGCTACCCGACTGAAAAATACTGTGACGAGATCGACCTTACGCCGCATAGCCGCAGAGGACGCAACCACATCCGCATGAGTGTACGCTACGAGGGTGTGAACAGCCTGACGCACATCGATGACGGCGCGGGGGTGATCTTCTCGCTTTCCTTGAATGGCAAAGTCACGCTTTGGAGCGGCACGCACACGTTTGGTGGGTATGACAACCGCTATTTGCAGCACGTCCAGCGGCTTATTACATCGCAACTCGGGTTGACCTCGGGTATGCACAGCGGTGAGGACTTTGAGCAACGCCCTTGTGTTGTTGTGCAAAAAACCAATCATATCAAGCCACGCCCCGTCAAAAAGACAGTAATGGGCAAAGCGGTAGAGGGCGTGCGCCTTTCCACCGAGAGCCTTATCTATGACCTTGGCCGAGAGGTGGTCGGGTATCTCTTTTTGCGCATCCGCGCCGAGCAGGCAGGGCAGTTGCAGATCTGTTACGGAGAGCACATTGCCGACGGTTGCGTGCGACAGCACATCGGTCACCGCGATTTCTCGTTGGATTTCGAGTTTGATGCAGGGGAACACGCCTTCGAGCAGCTCTTTGTTCGCGTGGCGGCACGCTATTTGCAAGTCAATGCCACCGAGGACGTTGAGGTGCTTTCCATTGGTCTTTTGCCCACGCTCTATCCCATCGCCGAGCGGAAGCACTCGCTTTCGGGGCTTGATGCTCGTATTTATGACACCTCTGTGCGAACCTTGCGCTTGTGTATGAATCTGCATTATGAGGATTGTCCGTGGCGCGAGCAAGCGCTTTATGTGCTCGATAGTCGCAATCAAATGCTGTGTGGCTACCACGCTTTTGAAGAAAGCGATTTTCAGCGTGCGAATCTTATTTTTATGTCAAAGGGTACGCGGCCCGATGGGCTTTTGGAATTGACCTATCCCGCCGTCAACACACCTGCCATTCCGTTCTTTACTTTGATGTATCCCGTCGCTGTATATGAGTATATCAAGCACACGGGCGACGAAAGCATCCTGCCCGAAGTGATGCCCGTGATGCGTCGGTTTATGATGGAGTTTTGTTCACGCGTGGATGAAAGCGGCCTTGTTGCCGAGTTGCCGTCTCCCTATTGGAACTTTTACGAGTGGACACCTCACAGCGACGGTGCTGTCAAGGATGAAAGAGTCCATCTCATTCTCAACTGCGCGTTTGTGTATTCTTGTCAGCATTTCGGCAAGCTTTGCGATATGGTAGGGGAGACCTTTGAAGTCGATCTTGAGAGTACCAAGCGTGCCATTGAGAATACTTTTTTGCATCGTGATAGTGGTGTGTTCTATCTCTTGCCGACGTGCCCCGAGGCCGCATCCCAGCTCGGCAACGCGATGGCGCTCCTGATTGGTCTTGGCGACGAGAGAACTGTCAATGCACTCAAATACGACAAGAGCCTCATTCCTGCCACGCTCTCTATGCTCGCGTTTGTCTACGACGCGCTGATTGCACTTGATGCAGAGCACAAGGGCTACATTCTTGCCGACATCCGACAAAAATACGGGCAGATGCTCGCAGCGGGTGCAACCTCTTTTTGGGAGACCATCGACGGCGAATCTGCCTTTGGAGGTGCGGGCAGTCTTTGCCATGGCTGGAGCGCAATACCCGTTTATTATTATCACATTCTTGGACTTTGTTAAAGACCAAAGCCGAGGGGAACGAAAGGTGTCGTTCTCCTCGTTTTTTATCGATATGCCTCTCTTTTTTTCTTGACAAACCGAGCGCGATATTGTATAATAAGGATAGTGATTATATGATGGGGCGGTATGCGCTCTCACAAAAAACGCTTGCAGGAGGGAACGGATGACAAGTCAACAAAAAATCAAAATACTTGCCGTAGTCGGCCCTACCGCAAGCGGAAAAACAGCGGTCTCGGTCGAGCTTGCGCGTCGTCTTGGCGGCGAGGTCGTCTCCTGCGACTCGATGCAGGTCTACCGCCGTATGAACATCGGCACGGCAAAGCCGACTGTGGAAGAAATGTGTGGCGTGCCGCATCATCTCATCGATGCCGTCGAGCCAGATGCACCCTTCTCCTGTGCCGAGTACGTTACACGGGCAGGGGAGACCGTCAAGGATATTGCCGCGCGTGGCAAACTGCCCATTCTTTGCGGTGGAACGGGGCTCTATCTCGACCGCTTTTTGTGCGGCGAAATGGAAGAGACTCACGCCGACGAGGCTCTGCGCGCATCTCTCTTTGCTTTTGCCGAAAGCGAGGGGGTTGAGGCTCTGCACGCGCGCTTGCGCGAGGTCGACCCCGAAAGCGCCGATGCCATTCATCCAAACAACGTCAAGCGCGTGGTTCGCGCCCTTGAAATTTACGAGCAAACGGGTATTCCGAAAAGCGAATTTGATCGCCGCTCGCAGGTGGGCGAGTCTCCCTACGATGCTGTTGTCATAGGACTGCACTATCCGCGCCGCGAGGTGCTCTACGAGCGCATCAACCGCCGCGTGGATGTGATGCTTGCGGACGGACTCCTCGAGGAGACCAAGAAGCTTCTCGATGAGGGCGTGTTTGAGGTCAATCTCACCGCCGCCCAAGCCATCGGATACAAGGAGCTGCTCGGATATCTACGCGGCGAGGAGACGCTTTCCGCGGCCACCGAAAACCTCAAAACCGCCACCCGTCGCTACGCCAAGCGTCAACTCACTTGGTTTGGAGCAAAGCCTTACGTCGTGTGGGTGGATATGGAAAAGGACGGAACGCTTCGCTCTCTTGACGACATCTGCGACGAGATCATCTCTCGCTTCCGTAACGTGGAGGAGAGCGTATGACAAGAAAAGCATTCTTACAAAAATACGCGCTTCGCATTGCCGTTACCTTGGCAATGCTGGGGCTCATCGTCTACACGGTCGCACATGCTATGGGCTTTGCCATGGGCAACGTCCTCACAACTCCCGTGCGCCGTATTACCGATACGCAAATCACCTCTGCCCAAGCCTACCTCTTCCGCAATGAAGAGGTTCTTACGACCGACAAAGCAGGGCTTGTTGATACGTTGGTCGAGAACGGCACAAAGGTCGGCAAAAACGTCTGTGTTGCCAAGGTGTGGTCAACCGATGCGAGCGGCGATGCACTTGCAGCGGCACAGTTGTCTTTGACGCGCATCAACCGTTCCATCCGTATTCTTGAGAACAGCCAATTAAAGCCGGGCACCCCTCTTTCCGAGGCTAACAAATATCGCGCCGAATACACCTCACTTTATCGCGAGATCGCGGCGGCTGCCGAGGCAGGCAAGCTCGATCGCATCCCTGCGCTTGAGGAAAAGCTCCTTGTCGCACTCAACCGCTATGTTTCTCTTGTGGGAGAGACCGACGAGACAAAAGCACACCTGCAATCCTTACGGGACGAAAAGCAAAGCCTCATCGGCGATGGGGCGGCTGTCGAGGTCAAAAGCGAAGCATCCTCGGGCTTGTTCTATGATGGCGGCTATGTCGACGGCTTTGAGAACATTTTCACTACACAAGCATTGGAAGATCTGACCCCTGAATCCTTGCACACTCTCATCGAAAGCACACCCACTACACCCGAGGGGCAAACGGTGGGCAAGCTTGTGTACGGATATGAGTGGTATCTCGCTCTGGAGCTTTCCCCCTCTGTGGCAACAGGCTTCCGAACGGGCAGGGGATACCGCTTCACGTTCCCCGAAAACGATGATGCGACCGCAACGCTGACACTGACAAAATTGGTTACGGAAGCGGATACGGTGCTTGCTGTTTTCGTTTGCGAGAGCAACCCAAATGATTTTGTGTTCTATCGCAAGCAAACGGTAGAGATCACCGTTGGCGAGAGCGAGGGCTTTTATATTCCCGAAACGGCACTCGTTACACGAAACGGAATGGCGGGCGTTTACGTGTTTGAGGAAAGCACTGTGCGCTTCCGTCGAGCCGACATCATCTGGCGCGGTGAGGGATATGCCATCGCGGCGCTCCCCGGCGAGGGATCGCTGACCGCCTTGCGCGAGAATGATATTCTGATCGTTTCGGGTAACGATCTTTACGAAGGGAAGGTGTACCGATGAAAACCTTTTCATACGTTGACCAAAATCTTGCCGCCATTCGCGCACGCATCGATGCGGCAAGAGAGCGGAGCGGTGGCAGAGATGTCACTCTTCTCGCGGCGGTTAAATACACCGACACCGAGCACATCAACTATCTGCACAGCCTTGGTGTCACTGATATCGGTGAGAACCGCGTGCAACAGCTTCTTGAGCATTGGGAGGCACTCGACCGCCAAAATCTACGCGTGCATTTTATCGGCACCCTGCAAAAAAACAAGGTCAAATATATCATCGATAAGGTGTCAATGATCCACTCCTTGGATAGTCTTTCGCTTGCTGCCGAGATCGAAAAGCAAGCCGCCAAGCACGGCATTGTAATGGACGTTTTGGTGGAGATCAACAGCGGAATGGAAGAAAACAAGAGCGGAATCGCACCCGACGAGGCCGCAGAGTTTTGTAAGTCCATAGGTCAATTTTCGCATCTGAATTTGCGCGGATTTATGACAATGGCGCCAAAATGCGAAAAAAATGAAGAATATCGCAAATATTTTCGCAAAACTTCTCAATTATGTCTTGACATTTGGCAAAAAACACTTCATAATATAGATAGGCCCATTTTGTCGATGGGAATGTCAGATAGCTTTGAGGTTGCTATCGAAGAGGGCGCGGATATCGTTCGCGTCGGGCGCGCACTGTTCGCGCCGCACTAAATAAGTATTTTGTATGAGGAACATATAGGAGGCACAAAATGAATTTACTGAAAAGATTTGTTCGTAACGACAACGCGGATTTTGACGAAAGCTACGACGAGAACGAGCTGTACGTAATGCCCGAGGATATTCAGATCCCCGATGAGACAGCAAATAGTGTAGCAGCCATCGAGAACCCCGCTCGCAAGGAGCCTGAATTCCGTTCTGCAAGTGATGCAGAAAAGGTATCGCTCAAGCTGCTCCAGCCCAAGAGCCACATCGAGGCTACCAAAATTGCCGACAAGCTCAAGGAAGGCTGCATCGTTCTGCTTGACATCAGCCGTCTGACCAAAGAGCAGGCACACCGTCTTGTTGACTTCCTTTCCGGCGTTGCATACGTGCTTGGCGGCGAGATGATCAGAACCAACAAAAACACCATCGTTATTTCTCCCTCCGGCGTAGATATTTCCGGCTTTGCACCCGAGGCAGAGGCACCTGCAGAGGAGCCCGCAGAGGTACCTGCTGAAGAGGCTACCGAGGAATACGAAGAAGTAGAAGTTGCTGAGGAAAACGCATAAGCGTAATCCCACAAACAAAGGGCTGTTGCGATTTGCGTAACAGCCTTTTGCATTGAACTTTCTCAAAGGAGAACTCTATGTTATACGTAATTAACATTATCAAAAATATTGCGTTGGCGCTTTTGAGCGTTTTGGATTTTGCTATGCTCGGCCGTGCCATTCTTTCTTGGATCGATCCGATGGCGGATGGACCCCTTTCGTCTTTTTTGTATGCCATCACCGAGCCCATCATTATGCCCTTCCGCAAGCTGTTTGATAAACTGAATTGGTTTGTGGGCTCGCCGTTGGATATGCCGTTTTTCTTTGCGATGATCTCCATTATCATTCTGCAAACACTCCTGGAGGTCCTTCTCTGATGGCTTCCGATAACTCGCGCGACCTGTTTGAAGCGCGCCTCGAGGATGCCATTCGTCGATGCACGTCGGGGAGTGTTGCACATATTCCGTTTTTGACGATGCGCCAGCGTCGCCGCGCGGAACGTCTTTTGGCTGCACGCGGAATGCGAGACGCTTATTGGTTTTGGGGAGGTCATTATGATGCTGAAAGAGCGTGCCTCTTTCTGTTGCCCGATTACCTGACGGCAATTTTGCCCCAGGATGATCTTGAGCGATATGTCATTCTCAAGGAATATCTTGCTGACGAAATGGCAGAAGCGGTCGCTTCAATCTCTATCAAGGGCAGTGGCTTTCGCAAGCTGACACACCGCGATTATCTCGGAGCGGTCTTGGGGCTTGGCATCGAGAGAGATGCCATTGGCGATATTGCCGTGCAAGACGAGCACAGCGCCATTCTTTTTTGCCCGCGCCCGCTTGTCGATTTCTTTATAGGGGAATTGACAAAGGTCGGTGCGGATACGGTGCGTTGCCGCGAATGCATCATCGATGAAACCTTTAGAGACGGAAAGCAATACCGTCCCATCAGCGACACCGTCGCATCACCGCGTCTCGATTGCGTGGTTGCCGCTCTTTGTAACCTCTCACGAGAGGCGGCACAAAACGCCGTGCGGAGCGGTCTTGTCGAGGTCGACTTCGAGCCCGAGGAACGCGTTGATACCGTTCTCACACCGCCCATTACCGTCTCTGTGCGCGGCCACGGACGCTTCATCTTGCGCTCTTTTGACGGAGAAACCAAAAAAGGGCGCTTGCGCCTGCGCGCGGATCACCTGATTTGATTTTTTTGAATAGGAATGCGGGAAAACCTTTTTTAGAAAAAAGTGTTTTCCCGCACCCTTTCCAAAAAAC
>JAZNZC010000132.1:0-30252 GCA_045594745.1 Eubacteriales bacterium | reverse complement strand
CCTCTGCAGCCGCGAAGGACTCGTGACCCGCAAGGAAGCAGAAGCACTCGGTGGACTCGGAAAGGAGCATAGAGCCGAGGTTACCGTGGCCAAGACCAACCTGGCGGTTCTCTGCAACAGAGCCGGGGATACAGAATGCCTGAAGACCGATACCGATTGCAGCGGCAGCGTCAGCAGCCTTTGTGCAGCCCTTCTTAATTGCGATAGCTGCGCCTACAACGTATGCCCACTTTGCGTTCTCAAAACAAATGGGCTGGGTCTCTTCAACGATCTTGTAAGGATCAATGCCGTAATTGTCGCAAATTTCCTTGCACTCGTCAATGGAGTTGATACCGTATTCCTTCAATGCGGCGAGGATCTTCGCCTCGCGTCTTTCATAACCTTCAAATTTTGCCATGATAGATACCCTCCTTCATTATTCCTTACGGGGGTCAATGTACTTTGCAGCATCATTGAATCTACCGTATGTGCCTTTTGCTTTTTCGTAAGCTTCGTTGGGTTCCATACCCTTCTTGATCATATCGGTCATCTTGCCAAGAGAAACGAACTCATAGCCGATAACTTCGTTGTTCTCGTCCAGAGCCATACGAGTGCAGTAGCCCTCGGTCATCTCCAGGTAACGAACGCCCTTTTCCTTGGTTCCGTACATCGTACCAACCATCGATCTTTCGCCCTTGCCGAGGTCTTCCATACCTGCGCCGATAACGAGACCGCCCTCAGAGAATGCGGATTGGCTACGACCGTAAACGATCTGCAGGAAGAGCTCTCTCATTGCGGTGTTGATAGCATCGCAAACGAGGTCGGTGTTCAGAGCCTCAAGAATGGTCTTGCCGGGAAGGATCTCAGCAGCCATAGCTGCGGAATGCGTCATACCGGAGCAGCCGATGGTCTCAACGAGTGCTTCCTCGATGATGCCGTTTTTAACGTTGAGGGAGAGCTTGCACGCGCCCTGTTGGGGTGCACACCAGCCCACACCGTGGGTGTATGCGGAAATGTCAGTGATCTGTTTTGCTTGAACCCATTTGCCTTCCTCGGGCAGGGGAGCAGGACCGTGATCACAGCCTTTTTTCACTACGCACATATGTTGAACCTCAAGGCTCTGTGCGTAAGGATAATTACTTACGTTGCTCATTTGATGTATCTCCTTTTTTATAATTGACTTTTGTTGCGGTCAGGAAAGCAAGGGCAGAATTGCCTCGCAGTAAAGACCGCCGATAAACTGTGCCCCCGCCGCGTTGGGATGAACACCATCGTCGGAGTAGTGCATCGGTGTGGGAGCCGTGGGCAGAGCCTCGGCAAATTTTTCATCCAGAGGCAGATAAGCATCGGCATATTCGCTTGCAAGACGGCGCACGATAGCTCCAATGCGCTCGACCTCGTCTCTCCAATCTTCCTTATCCGAGGAGGGGAGCAGGAAAGGGCAGAGGATCAGGATCTTTGCGTGCGTTTCTTTGCGAATACGCTCCAGCACTGCGCGATAGTTTGCTTCAAATTGCTCGTCGGTCATCTCTCTGCCGTGCGAATGGCGGTGCCAAACGTCGTTGATGCCGATCAGCATCGAGATCACGTCGGGATCGATATCGATGATATCGGTCGTGGTGCGTTCCAAAATGTCATCCGAGCGGTTGCCACTGATACCAAGGTCGATGAATTCAAATTCGGTGTCGGGCTTTGCCGCCTCAATCAAGGGAGCGGCGTATTTTGCATACCCCTGCCCAAGATCGTGGATGTTGGAACGGTTTCTGTTCGCATCGGTGATGCTGTCACCTTGAAAAAGAATTTTCATAAGTGCCTATGTAGAAAATTAAGCGATAACCTCGCCGTAAACGGTGCCAAAAGCGCAAGCTGCGTTGCACTCATCGGTGTCGATGTGCATAGCAAGTGCAAACTTGGGGCTAACACGGCAAACAACGTCGTCAAAGATGAGAGGACGAGCGGTGTCAAGGCGAACCTTAACGATCTGCTTGTCGGTAACACCGATCTTCTCGGCATCTTCGGGAGTCATGTGAATGTGTCTCTTTGCAATGATAACGCCCTCGGAAATTTCAACCTCACCTGCAGGGCCAACCATCTTGAGTCCGGGGGTGCCGGCTACGTCGCCGCTCTCGCGAACGGGAACGTCCTTCAGACCGAGCACGCGCGCGTCGGAGAAGGAAAGCTCAACTTGGTTAGCGGGGCGTGTGGGGCCCAGAACGCTGACAGCCAGCGTTTTGCCGTTAGGGCCAACGAGAGTGATCTTCTCATTGCCTGCGGCGTATTGACCGGGTTGGCTAAGCTCTTTTTTTACGGTGAGCTCTGCACCTTTGCCGTAAAGAATTTCTACTGCCTCTGCGGTCAGGTGAATGTGGCGCGCGGAAGTTTCAATCAGGATCTTGTTTTCCATAATTTCGAAAGCCTTTCTTTTTTTCACTATTTTTATTCTGTGTGGGACGTACGAAAGCCCACAGTATTCCATGCTACACTATTATACCACAAAAAATGACACTTGTAAAGATAATTTTTTCACAATTAGTGCGTAATAAATAAAAAAATATTGGATATGATAATCAAAAATGCGCCAAAAACGCACATACGGGGGTAAAAAATGCAAGAAAAAGAAAAAAATGAAAATTCTAAAAAAAATCGCGAGGAAGCGCGACAAATACAGCTTGAAAATATTGAAATGAGCCAAGGCAGCATTGCCGAAAACAGCCGAGAGCGGTTTCAGTGCATCTCCATTATCGGGCAGATCGAGGGACACTATCTTCTCCCCGAGGGACAAAAAGCCACTAAATACGAGCAGATCATCCCTCTACTTGTCTCCATTGAGGAAAGCGACGATGTGGATGGATTGCTCGTTATTCTCAACACAATGGGCGGAGATGTGGAAGCAGGACTTGCTCTTGCCGAAATGATCGCTTCGATGACAAAGCCGACCGTCTCTCTTGTGCTTGGCGGCGGACACTCCATCGGTGTGCCGCTTGCTACGGCGGCAAAGCGATCCTTCATCGTGCCGAGTGCTACTATGACCATTCATCCCGTCCGCATCAGCGGAATGGTGGTGGGCGTGCCGCAATCCTTCCGCTATATGAGCGAAATGCAAAAACGGATCGTGGAATTTATCTGCGCACATTCCAAGGCACACGCCGAGGTGGTGCAGGAGCTGATGATGCGACCGGACCAGATCGCAACCGATTGTGGCTCTATCATCGAGGGACGAGAAGCTGTAAAATACGGTATCATCGACGAGGTGGGCGGACTTGACAGCGCGCTTGCTTGTTTGCGTTCTCTTTGTCAAAAAACCCTAAAAAGAGCAAAAATCTAAAATAAGAACTATTCTTATTATAAAACAAGCAAGAAAAGCAAGAAGAAAAGAGCAAAAAAGCAAGGATAAATTTTGTAAAGGTATTGAAAGTGCTTCTTTATTATGATATAATTACTATATCTGTGTTTTATTTTGGCTGATCGCAAGCAAACCATTGCCGCAATGTCCGCGTGGCGCAAACGTCACCGAAGAGCTCACAGCAAAAATGAGCAAAACCGTCACTGAAACCGGCATCCGCTGCCCATCGCGCAGGCGTGTATGCGTCGGGTACAGAACGGTAAGGAGGATTTTTTGAAAACCGACATGAAATTGCGCTCCGGCGCAACCATTCCGCACCTTTCTTCCGCTGATGCGGAGAGACGCAACTATCTTACCCGTGATGTTCTCAACCGTATGCATCTGATGCCGGTTGGAGATCCTGCCGCCTTCCTTGAAAACGAGGACGGTAGCATTACATACTTTTTCGATCCTGCCCGCGTGGCGGAGGCTCCACCCGAATTGTGGTATGCTCCCACGCAAAAGACCGAGACGATGACGCTCGATAGCGGCGTCGAGATCGCGCGTATGAGCACAAAACGCGCAGCTGCTTGCGGTTTTTATACCGTTGAACGTCTCTCACAGATGAATTACGACGTTATCGAAGAGCCTGTTGCCTATACGCTCCGCGGTGACAAGAGCGTTATCTATTTTTACGATAAAAAAACGGCGATTCGCCGCCCCTTGATGTGTGTGCATTGCGGCAAGGATGTGCGCTACCGTCGCAAGCTTTGCCAAGCTTGTTTTGCCGAAGATGTTGCCATCCGTCGCGCCGAGGGAGACTTGCATCGCGCCGCGCATTACCATATGAAGCGTGACCGTGTGTTGTTTTTTGACCTGGAACTTACAGGTGTTTACACGCACGACGAGATCTTGTCTATTTCCATCACCGACGGTAACGGAAAGATCGTGATGAATACGCTGGTCAAGCCCGACCACAAAAAGAAGTGGAAGCAGACCGAAAAGATCCACGGCATCACCCCCGAAATGGTTGCCGATGCCCCGCATCTGGACGATCTTGTTCCCGAGATCAAGCGCATTTTCGATGCCGCCGACGTGCTCATCGCATACGGTGTTTCCACCGATTACAGCCACATCAAATATATTTACGAAACCGAGGCAGAACGTGAGGCGTTGCACGAAAAAACGCGTTGTGCGTCTATTGAATTTGTGCGTTATCAGTCCGAGCACTATCCCGATCTTGTGCACGCATCCTTGAGCGATGCGATGGCACTTTTGGAGATCGAATGGGACGGTGTTGCACATACGTCTATTGCAGATACCATCGGATGCGCCAAGGTGTGGGAAAAGCTGTTCCCCAACTACTACGAGGATTGAGGTGAAGATCATGGATAAATTTTTTGGTTTGGATAACCCCGCAAAGCTCGATAAAGATACCGTGCTTTTGACAACCACTCACGACGACGTGGAAAAGAACATCATCTGCGGCATTCTCGAAGAGGAGAACATTCCGTTCCTTGCCAAGGACCGTGGTGCCGGCGAGGCTGTTCGCGTAGTGACCGGATATTCGATGTACGGTTGCGATATTTACGTTCCTGCCGCCCTTTTAGAGAAGGCAAACGCGCTTTTGGATGACTACCGCAACGGCGAGCCCATCTTTGATGATGACGAGATCGTAGAAGAGGACGATTGACGGGACTATGAAAGAAATTTTACTGTGCAAGCTTGGTGAGATCGTGCTCAAGGGCGCGAACCGCCGCTATTTTGAAGACACGCTCTGCCGCAATCTGCGCCACCGCGCAAAGCATTTCGGCAATTTTGAGATCAAGAGCTCGCAAAGCACCATCACCATCACACCGCAGGATGATTTTTGCGATATCGACGGACTGTTTGAGAATATCCAAACGGTATTCGGCATCGTAGCCATCAGCCGTTGCGCGGTTTGTGAAAAAACGATGGAAGCCATCGAGCGCACCGTAAGGGATTACGTTCCGCAATTCCTTGTTGGCAAAAAGACCTTCAAGGTTGTTGCCAAACGCTCGGATAAGAAATTTGTGCTTGACTCCATGGAGATCGCACGCGAGGTAGGCGGATATGTTCTTTCCACCGTTCGCGGCATCAAGGTGGATGTTAAAAACCCCGAAATCGTGGTACAGGTAGAGATTCGCGAGCATTCTGCGTTCATTCACGCAGGTCAGTTCAAGGGTGCGGGCGGTATGCCCGTAGGCACCAACGGCAAGGCATTGCTTCTGCTTTCGGGCGGCATCGATTCTCCCGTGGCGGGCTATATGATCGCCAAGAGAGGCGTGCAGATCGAGGCCGTGCACTTCGAATCCTTCCCCTACACAAGCGAAATGGCGAGAGAGAAGGTTCTCGAGCTCGCGCGTGAGGTCTCGCAATATGCAGGCACGTTTGGCGTGCGTATCGTTTCTTTGACGAAGATTCAGGAATTGCTTGTTAAGAACTGCGAGGAAGACTACTTCACGCTTATTTTGCGCCGTTATATGATGGCGATTGCCGATCGCATCGCACACGACATCGGTTGTGGCGCGTTGATCACAGGTGAGAGCCTCGGTCAGGTCGCATCGCAAACGATGCAAGCCATCGGTGTTACCGATCCGATGTCCACACTTCCCGTGTTCCGCCCCTGCATCGGTATGGACAAAGAGGAGATCGTTCAAATTGCCCGCAAGATCGGCACGTTTGAAACCTCTATTCAGCCTTATGAGGACTGTTGCACCGTCTTTACCCCCAAGCATCCGCGCACAAAGCCCGAGCTTGCCAAGGTTGAAGAGCAACAAAGAAGATTGGATTTTGACGCCCTTGTGCAAGAGGCACTCGACGGGGCGTACGTTGAATACATCCGTCCCGAATTTTGATCGGCGCGGAGGATTTTAGGAGAAAGATTATGGAACAAAAATATTACCGTATGACGATTGCAGGTTGTGAGAGAGACCTGCCTCTGTGCCCCCTGAACGAGGATATGATGATTGCGGCCTTCGTTATTTTCGGCGACCCCGAGCTCACCACCGCGTGCGCAACAGAGCTGCTCAAAAAAGCACCTACATACGATTATCTCATCACCGCCGAGGCAAAGGGCATTCCGCTCGTTCACGAGATGGCTCGCCTTGCAGGCAACCAACGCTATATGCTCGCACGCAAGTCGCCCAAACTCTATATGACGGGCGTTACCGAGGTTAACGTGCGCTCCATTACCACCGACCACCCCCAAAAGCTCTACCTTGATACGGCTGATGCTGAAATGATGAGGGGCAAAAAGATCCTCATCGTTGACGACGTTATCTCTCTTGGTGATTCCTTGCACGCACTTGAGGAGCTCGTCAAGGCTGCAGGTGGCGAAATTTGCGGACGTATGACCATTTTGGCAGAAGGGAACGCAAAGAACAGAAACGATATTATTTATCTCGAAGAGCTTCCGCTGTTTGATAAAGACGGCAACGTGCTCTAAAAAGGAGTGATAACAATGGCAGAATTGATGACTGCAAACGACAGACGTACCCACTATTGCGGCACTGTCCGCGAGAGCGATATTGGCGCAGAGGTTTGCGTAATGGGTTGGGTGCAAAAGCAACGCGACCTCGGCAACCTCATCTTTATTGACCTGCGCGACCGCACAGGTATTGTTCAGCTCGCTTTTGATGACAAGAGCGACAAAGAAATTTTTGATAAGGCATTCGGCATTCGCGCCGAATACGTTCTGGCGGCACACGGCACAGTCCGTCCTCGCGGTGAGGGTGCTGTCAATCCCAATCTCCCCACAGGTGCGGTTGAAATCTTTGTAACCGAGCTCAAGATCCTTTCTGCTGCACAGACCCCTCCCTTTGAGGTAAGCGATAGCAAAAAGGTCAATGACGAAACGGCACTCAAATACCGTTATCTCGATCTGCGACGTCCTTCTCTGCAACGCAACATTATGATGCGCCATCAGATCGCAAAGGTCGCGCGCGATTACTACTACGAAAACGGCTTTTTGGAAATCGAAACCCCTATGATGATCAAGTCCACCCCCGAGGGTGCACGTGACTATCTCGTTCCCAGCCGTATTCACAAGGGCAGCTTCTATGCGCTCCCGCAATCTCCCCAGCTTTATAAGCAGCTGCTTATGCTTTCGGGCTACGACCGCTACATCCAACTCGCGCGTTGCTTCCGCGATGAGGACTTGCGTGCCGACCGTCAACCCGAATTTACACAGATCGACCTTGAAATGTCCTTTGCGACGCAAGAGGATATTATGGCAATGAACGAGGGCTTTATCAAGCGCGTATTTAAGGAAGTTTTGAACGTGGATATTCCCACGCCCCTGCCGCGCATCACCTTTGCCGATGCTATGAACCGCTACGGCTCGGATAAGCCCGATACCCGTTTCGGCATGGAGATTCAGGATCTTTCCGACGTTGTCAAGAACTGTGGCTTTGGTGTATTCACGTCTGCAATCGAGGCAGGCGGATCCGTTCGTGCAATCGTTGCAAAGAACGCCGCCGCTACACTCACCCGTAAGGAGATCGACAAGCTCACCGAGCACGCAAAAGGAATTGGCGCTAAGGGGCTTGCTTACATTCGTTGGGCAGACGAGGCCCCCAACTGCTCTTTTGCAAAATTCCTCACTCCCGAAGAGCTGCAAGCCATTCTCGATGCGGGCAAAATCGAAAAGGGCGACGTTATGCTCATTGTTGCCGACAAGAATAAGGTTACGCTCCCCACTTTGGGCGCACTGCGCAACATTCTTGGCAAAAAGCTCGACCTCATTCCCGAGGGCGCGTTCAACTTCCTGTGGGTAGTTGAGTTCCCGTTCTTTGAATGGAACGAAGAAACGAATCACTGGGATGCTATGCACCATCCCTTTACGATGCCTCTGCAAGAATGCCTCGAGTATCTCGAAAGCGATCCCGGAAAAGTCCGTGCAGAATGCTATGATATGGTTCTCAACGGCACCGAGCTTCTCTCGGGTTCTATCCGCATCACCGATTGGCAGTTGCAGGAGAGAATGTTCAAGGTTCTCGGACTCACTCCCGAGGATATTGAGAAGAAATTTGGATTTTTGGTTGACGCTTACAAGTACGGAGCTCCCCCTCACGGCGGTTCCGGTATGGGACTTGACCGCCTTGCAATGGTAATGTCGGGTGCTGACTCTCTGCGCGACGTTGTTGCTTTTCCGAAGGTACAGAACGCGAGCGAATTGATGTCGCAGTGTCCCACTCCCGTGTCTGCCCAAGACCTTGCCGTCCTTGGCATTGCCGTTACCGAGGAAGAATAAAAATCGATTTTTGCACATACGGTGCGCGTTTTCTAAGGATTACGCGCACCGTATGAGCCCAATTATACCACTGTTAGTGCACTTATGCATCCATCCCTAACCATCTGTTAGAGAGTTCTTGAAAGGAGATGGGGGTGCGGGGGAAGAGGAAAACTTTTTCCCAAGAAGTTTTCCTCTTCCCCCGCGTCCTCAACTACATTATGCCAGAGTTGCTTTCCCCTGCGGGGAATTTTGAAAAACTGAAAGCGGCGATCCTATATGGAGCAGATGCCGTTTATTGTGCGGGTCAGATGTTCGGTATGCGCGCGGCAGCCGACAACTTTACGGTTGAAGAGCTGTACGAGGCCGCTGAATATGTTCACGCGAGAGGGAAGAAGATCTATCTCACGGTCAACACGATGCCGCACATGCAGGAATACGAAGCCCTGCGCCGCTTTTTGGCGGACATTAAGGGCGCGGGCATTGATGCGATGATCGTTGCCGATCTTGGCGTTATGGCGACCATCCGCGAGATCCTGCCCGAGATGGAGATCCATATCTCTACGCAAACAAGCATCGTTAGTCCCGCCTCTGCCAAAGCTTGGGCGGCAATGGGAGCAAAACGTCTCGTTCTTGCACGCGAACTGACAATGGACGAAATTCGCGCCATTCGTCGGGAACTCCCCGAAGATATCGAGCTCGAAGCCTTTATTCACGGCTCGATGTGTGTTTCTTACAGCGGACGTTGTCTGCTCGCCAACGCCTTCAATGGGCGAGACGGAAACCGAGGCACTTGCTCACAGCCTTGCCGCTGGAATTACGCACTTGTAGAAGAAAAACGCCCCGACTCTCTCTTTCCCATCGAACAGCAAGAAAATGTCGGCACGTTCATTATGTCATCCAAGGATATGTGCATGATCGAGCACATTCCCGAGCTGATGGAATGTGGCGTTGCATCCTTCAAGATCGAGGGACGTATGAAGAGCGCTTACTATACGGCAGTGGTCACAAACGCATACCGTATGGCGATTAACGCTTACGAAAAGTCCCCCGCGTCCTATCAATTCGACCCCGAATGGCTCGCGGAGCTCGAAAGCGTTTCGCACAGAGAATACGGCACGGGCTTCTATTTTGACGACCCGATGGTCAATCCCCAGCTTGTGAGCACCTGCGGCTACATCCGCGAAAAGGCATATTTTTCCACCGCGATTGAATACGATGAAGAAGAGGCGCAAGCCCTCATTTCAAACGGCATTTCTATGGAGAACGAGAACGGAAAGCTCTACCGCTTCATTCAGCGCAACAAGGTCAGCACCGGTGAGGGAGCAGAGATCATCTCGCCCGGTAAGATCGGTCGCGGCTTCGATGTTTTGGAGCTATACACTCCCGACGGAAGCGCTCTCGAATCCACGCCGCACCCCTCAATGATCTATTGGTGCCGTGTGCCGTTTGACGTGCGCGAGGGCGACATTATGCGTGCCGCAACCGGCCGCGGACTTGAGGTGCGCGCCAAGGATCGCCTCAAGGGCGAATGTTGAGTTTAGGGAGTATCTATGGTCGTTTTTGAACTGCTGAAAGCAATTTTATATGGCATTGTCGAGGGCATTACCGAGTGGTTGCCCATCAGCTCCACAGGGCATTTGATTTTGGTTGAAGATTGGCTTCCGTTTGCATTCTCAAATGATCCCGTCTTTCTGGATGAATTTTGGGAAATGTTCGGCGTTGTCATTCAACTCGGAGCGATCCTTGCTGTCGTCGTGTTGTTCTGGTCACGCCTCGTTCCTTTTGGAAAAGGGAAGACTGCGGATGAAAAACGCACCACGTGGCGCCTTTGGGGGCGTGTTCTCGTTGCAAGTGTGCCTGCCGCATTGGTCGGTATCGTTGGCGACAAGCTGCTCGAAACTTTTACCGGCAAGGATATTGACGGCTGGGCTTACAACTCGGTCGTAGTCGCCGCGGCACTTATCGTTTACGGCATTGCTTTTATCGTCATCGAACACAAAAACAAGCAAAAAACGCCTAACGTCTCGCAAACAGAAGAGATTTCTATCAAAAATGCACTTGCGATCGGCGCGTTCCAAGCACTTTCCATCATTCCCGGAACGTCGCGCTCGGGCTCTACCATCCTTGGCTCTATGCTTGTGGGCATCTCGCGAACAGCCGCGGCAGAGTTCTCCTTCTTTATGGCAATTCCTGTGATGGTTGGTGCCAGTGGCATCAAAGCGTTCGGGTTTCTCTCCTATGTGAGTGAAAGCGGAACGGAAGTTCCCATTTTGGCATGGGTAGTGCTTCTTCTCGGTTGCGCGGTCTCCTTCGCCGTGTCGATGGCGGCCATCCGTTTTTTGATGGACTTTGTCAAAAAGCACAGCTTTGCACCTTTTGGCATTTACCGTATCGCGCTGGGCGCGCTCGTTTTGATTCTTGGACTCCTCAGAGGTTGATATGAATGAAAGATTAAAGATCCCGTACCCCGTTATCGTGGAGGGAAGATATGACAAATTGCGGCTCGAAAGTGTTATCGAGGCGCACATAATTCCCACCGACGGCTTTGGGATCTTCAAAAAAGAGGAAAAGGCCTCGATGTTTCGTGCACTTGCGCAAAAAACACCGCTGATCCTGTTGACCGATAGCGACGGCGCGGGCAAGCTCATCCGTTCGCACTTGACCTCGATTTTGCCGGCGGAACGCTTAATTCAGCTATACGTACCGCGCATTGCGGGCAAAGAAAAGCGCAAAAGCGAGGCATCCGCCGAGGGGGTTCTCGGCGTTGAGGGAATGGAGCGCACGCTCCTTTACGAGCTTTTTGCGCCTTACGCCGATGCCGATGCAGTAGAGAGCCGTATGGTCGAAAATCCGCTTTGTAAGACCGATCTCTACGAGGATGGTCTGACGGGTGGAGAGGGAAGTAGCGAGAAGCGCGACGAGCTTTGTGTGCGTCTCGGCCTCCCCACGGGAATGACACCCAACGCACTTTTAGCAGCTCTGCGCGTGCTTTGCACATACGAGGAATACTGCGCACTTGTTGGCAGAAAATGAGGTGACCATATGAAAAAAGAAATCAAACCGATCGAAAGTGACATTGCAGGTATCTATCGACATTACAAGGGTGGAATGTACCGCGTGATCTGCCTTGCGCATCACTCCGAAACGCTGGAGGATATGGTGGTCTACGAGCCGCTCGATGGAAAAACAGGCTTTTGGGTGCGCCCCGCATCGATGTGGAACGAGACTGTTGTTGTCGACGGCGTCGCGCGTCCGCGCTTTGAAAAAGTAGAATAAAGAAAAACACGCTTCGGAAAACTCAACTTCCGAGGCGTGTTTTTGCGTTCCGTTTTTTGGTAAGCTGTGTGTGGGATAATTCCTCTAAAAATGCAGAAAATAGCCATATGCTATGCAAAAAAGGAGATTTTATGGAAGATATCAAACTATACGGCGTCAAAATAGACAACGTTACAAGGGAGGAGGCGGTATACCGTTCGCTTCGCGATACAGGCGAACCCTGCGTGGTCTTTACGCCCAATGCGTTGATGCTGGAGCGCGCCCGCAAGGAGGAATCTCTTTGCAATTTGCTCAACCGCGCTTCGCTTTCTCTGCCCGACGGAGCAGGTGTCTTGTGGGCGGCGCAAAAAATGGGAACACCGCTGTGTGAGCGTGTGGCGGGCATTGATTTTGGCGCGGAGCTTCTTTCTCGTGCCGAGCGAGCAGGCTTGCGCGTTTTTTTGCTTGGCGGTGGCGAGGGAGTGGCAGAGCGAGCTGCCGAAAATCTACGAAAAAAACACCCACGTCTGTGCATTTGCGGCACAACGTGGGGGTATTTTGAAAAAACAGGCGAGGAAAACACGCGTGTTATCTCATACATTCGCGCGTGCCGTCCGCACATTCTGTTTGTGTGTATGGGCTTTCCTGTGCAGGAGCGTTGGGTAACAGAAAATCTGCACCGCCTGACAGACATTCGTACCATTGCCTGCCTTGGCGGCAGTCTTGACGTGTGGTCAGGCGACATTCGTCGCGCACCAACGTGGATGTCACGCGCAGGCCTTGAATGGTTTTGGCGCATGGCGCGCCAACCAAAACGGCTCATAGCGCTGCCTGAAATCGTCTCATTTTTGTGGCACGTGCCGCAAAATAGCGAAATTACAGCGCAAGATCCTCTGTGATCTCACTCTCGCCAAGCACGCGTATGCCCTCGCTTTTGAGGAGTCTCGCCGTGATGCCATCCCCCTCTATGAGTCCACCGTCAAAGAGACCGTTGTGAATCAAGCCGCTCCCACAGGAGGGGCTTTTTTCTTTCAAAATGGCAACCGTGCATACGTTTTTGCGTGCAAGCTCGAGGGCTTTTTCGGCACCTTGGTTGTAATTTTCGGTCACATCGCGCCCATCCTTCATCATAACGCGCGCACCGCAAATTTCGGATGGTGTGCGTGGCGTGGGGAGGCCTCCCATCACCTCGGGGCAAATGGGTATGAGGTTGTATGTATCCGAGAGCGCAATGACTCTCTCACAAGGCTTGCTTTTGCCGTCATAGCGACAAGGTTGCCCGAGCAGGCAAGCGCTTACAAGTATATTCTTTTTCATTTTTATCCTTTTATCTTCTTCCAATATTCCGCGGCGGCTTGCTCGTTTTTATTCTCGCCTGGGCGATAGAACACCGAGCCCACGAGGTCATCGGGCAGGTATTGCTGTTGAATGTAATGGTTTGGGTAGCTGTGCGGATATTTGTATCCCTTGAAAAGAGGGCTTTGCAGGTGTCGCGGCACGTCAATCCCTTTTCCTGCATTTACCGCCTCTGCGGCGGCGTGTACTGCGAACTCCGCCGAGTTGGATTTTGGTGCAGTAGCAAGCAAGAGAGCGGCGTTGGCAAGGGGGATTTGTGCCTCGGGCATACCGAGCTCTTTGGCAGACTCACAGCAGGAACGCACCACCACTGCCGCCAGGGGATAGGCAAGTCCGATATCTTCGGAGGCGATGACCTGAAGCCTGCGGCAGACCGATAGGAGTTCGCCTGCAAGCAATGCTTTTGCAAGATAGAACACCGCCGCGTCGGGGTCGGAGCCGCGAATGGATTTTTGCAGGCAAGAGAGCAGGTCGTAATGCGTGTCGTCGCCAAAATTGCCAACCGACGTGTCAAAGCTGTCTACGTTCTCACGCAAGATCTCCTCATCAGCGGCGTGATAAGCGTTCTCAAACAGCACGATCGCGTGGCGCACGTCACCGCGTGCCGCGTGTCCGATATAATCGCAAATTTCATCCGAAACGCATTTACGTATGCCGTTTTCCTCGTTTAGATAGTCAAGTGCGCGTCGCAAAACGGGGCGAATATCGGTTGCCGATACCGCCTTGAACTCAAACAGGGAAGAGCGAGAGAGGATCGCATTGTAAACGAAAAAGTGTGGATTTTCGGTGGTCGATGCAATCAGCGTGATACGTCCATCCTCGATATATTCGAGAAGAGACTGCTGCTGCTTTCGATTGAAATATTGGATCTCGTCAAGGTATAGCAAAACGCCGTTTGCGCCAAACAGGTTTCCCGTCTCCGCAATGATCTCCTTGACGTCGGAAAGCGATGCAGAGGTAGCGTTGAGCTTGTAAAAATTCATACCCGAGAGCTTTGCAATAATGCTGGCGGCTGTGGTCTTGCCCGTGCCGGGGGGGCCGTAAAAGATCATATTTGTAATACGGCCGCCTGCAAGCATACGGCGAATAACGCCGCGCTCTCCAAACAGATGCTCCTGACCGACAATGCCGTCAAGATCTGTGGGGCGCAAGAGGTCGGCAAGCTGTGCGTGTTTCATATCGTGTCCTCACTTTTCTTTGTGTGCCTACCTCTATTATAAACCATTGCGGCAATATTTGCAAGGTCTTTTTGTGCTTTTTTTTGCAAATCGCGACACGCGTCGGCAATTACGGGGCGCAGAGCATTCCCGCGCGAGCAAAATCCATGGCAGATATCCACAAGAGAGGTAAGTGATAGGGATTCGGGAGTGAGACACTCCTGTGCGGCGAGACGGGCAAAGGAGGGGATCTTTCGGTCGTCGGCTGTCGGGATGCCCACAGAGGGAAGAGAGACCGCCGTTGCCAGAATCATACCGTGCAGACGCATCGAAATCAGAAACTGCGCATTGCGTAAAATGGCGGTAACATCCGAGGGTTCATCGGCAAGAAAGAGCCGACCGCCCAAGCGATGTGCCGCCTCGGCATTGATAGCAACATCGTTCTCATCAAGCGGTAAGAAGATGGGGAGCAGATTGTTTTCGCGACAGAGCATCCGCAAGGCGGCTACCACGGTTCGGCGGCTGTCGAAGGTGTGCTTTCCCGATTTGAGGCAAACGCACGCATAACGCTGATTTTGCGCCACGTCTATGCGTTTTAAGAGGGAATACGTGCGAAAAACGGGCGGCAGAGGGAGAAGAAGTGCCGCATCCGCGCCCAAATGTAGCCGTGCGGAATCGATCCCTTGTGTTTGCAAAAAGCGCAAAGAGTCTTCATCACGCAGGCTGATATAAGCACAATGAGAAAGAGTTTTCTTTGTAGCGTGTCGTGCTCTTTTTCCGTGCAGCGGTCCAATGCCCGCCGCATAAAGAACAGGCAAAGCTCCGCACAGTTGTGCCACACGGAGCATACACAAATAATAGTAAAGAGAAAGCCGCCCTGTCATATTTTGTAGCAGCGATCCGCCGCCGCACAAAAAAGCATCGGCACGCAAAAAAGCCGAAGCGAGCGAGAGGGGATTCTTTCGGTTGAAGCACCGTACGCCAAAACGGCGCGCATCCTCGCGCGGATTTTTTGTCAGAGCAAAAATACGCATATCGGGGTATTGTGCTCGCGTATATTCGATAAAGGCTTGCAAAATGGCATCATCGCCAAGGTTGCCGCATCCAAAATACCCGCCTACGGTAACGGTTATCCGATGGGTGACGTGCAGGTTTTTTTGATAGACGCCCATTGTTTGGCGGCAAACAGATGCGGCGTCATACCAATTCTCCAACAGTTGACGGCAGTCGGCGGCGTTTTTTTGGCGCAGGTCGGTATCGGTTGCAAACTTTAGCAGATCGCGTAACAAACATTCGGCATCGGGCTTTTGCTCGCCGCGTGCACAAAAATTCGAGAGAGACGCCTCAAAAAAGCTTTCGCCCGACAAAATGCCGCCGTATCCCTCGTTGCCGCAAAGAATGACTCCGCAAGCGCAGGCGGCGGCTTCCAGTGCCGCACGCGAAACGCCCACGAAAATATCCTGCCGTCTCAAAACGGGTGCCATATCCTGCACCGTTCCGCAGACAGATATGCAAGAAAAGCCTAACGTGTGGTTGATTTTCTCGGCACGTTCTGCAATTTCGGGCATTTTCCTGCCGCCGCCAACGATCGCAATGGAGAGATTGGGGATCTGCTTTGCCAATGCCGGAGCGATCTCGCAAAGCAGCTCCGCGCCACGCGAGCAGTCTCTGTCAAGACGACTGGCAAAGAGGATGTGGAGAGCATCGGAGATCTCTTTTTCGTTGTCGGGGGAGAAATGTGATAGATCAATGCCATTTGGGATAACCGTGATGCGTTGCATCGAAATTCCATACACGTTGTGCAAATAGGTGCGCAGATCCTCACTAACGGCAATGCTGTGCTCCCCCCAACGGGAAAAAAGGCGGCGCAAAAGACCCGCGCGGAATTTTGCGTGCACGGTCACGATTTCGGCGCATCCAAAACGCCGCACACCGTGTATCAGCAGCGCAGGAACCCGCGCGTGCGCGTGCGCGATGTCGATCTTTTCGCGCTTGATAAACGCTCGTATCCGACGACGTAAAAGCAACCACCTAAAAGGAGAATGTGTGTTTAGGGGCATACGAATTTGAGGGACGCCTTGCTGTTCTAAAAGATCGGCATTCGCGCCGCCCGAAGAGGCTACAAACACCTCTTCGCCGTGCCTTATGAGCTCCTGCGCAAGCTGCATGATGTGCGTTTCTGCACCCCCGATTCCTAATTTATCGGTCAAGATCAGAATTTTCATTGGCATCCCCCTTTTGTTTTTTGTTAGTTTTTCCACAGCAGGTATCTTTATGCACACAAAGGCGCTTGCTTTTTCGGCAAAAAGGAAAAAAACGGAAAAGAACAGCCCGAAAAATGGGGAAATGCCATACATAGGTGCGTTTTCTCGCAAAAAAACGGGAGAAAAAGCGAATTTTTTTGGCAAAATGTGTTGACAATCCCAATTTGCCGTGCTATAATAATGTATAAATATAAAAGCACGTGGCGCGGCGCGCGCATAAAAAGCGCACGCCAAGTCGCGAATTTCTTTTATGGAAAGGTTGTTATGTTATGAGACATCAACAAATTCAGCTTGCAAGCAAGCGCAATTTCATTCGACTCATGGCTCTTGTAGCGATGCTCGCAGTTATGGTTTGCGGCATGGTTATTATGGCCAGCGCGGCAGACGCAGTAGAGTCTGTTACCTTCGAGGGCTCCAATGTAGCATTGGAGAACGGTTACTGGGTAAAGACCTACGACGGCACGGATGCTGTAACGGGTACGGTCAAGGTCAACGGCCAGGCAGCTACCGCTGTGTTCGACAGTGCTAATGTTGCGGAAGCTCGCCACATTACCGTTACATACGACAACGGCAAGACGATCGTTGTTCCTGCCAAGATCAAGCAGGCAACGCTTACTTGGAATGCCGACGGTGCTACATCTGTTGATTACAACGCCAACGGTGAGTATATCAATGTTGCTGTTACCACCGTTCCTGCAGCAAATGCACTGGTAGGCGTGGTTTCCGGTGAGACCGTTTCTTTTGATAACCAAGTTACCGTTTCTTTTGAGACTGACGGTGTTGGCGCTACAGTTGCATACGCACAAGTGACCCTTACCGGTGCACAGGCTGCAAACTACACTGTAGAGTCCCTCAAGGTTAACGTAACCGTAAACCCGATCGCGATCAATACCATCACTTGGGAAGGCATTGCAGGTCCTTTCACCTACGGCGATGATCTTTCCGGTATCAAGGCACTCGGTAACGGCACCATTCCGATGGTCGTTAACGTTCAGAGCAATGCCGCAGGTAGCTGCACGCTGGTTGCAACTGCTCCCAGCAGCATTTACAAAATCGCTGATGGCGTAAATGCTACTCAAACCATCACCATTGCAAACAAGACTTACAATGTTGTACTCAACGACCGTGAGTTCCTCGATAATGGCGCTCTGGTCAATCCCGGTGCAGGCTCCGGCTACCAACTGGTAGTTGAGGGTGACATTCCCGCAGATATTTTTGCTCAAATCGTTTACAAGTACTACAAAGCAGATGGCAGTGAGGTTACCGGCGCGATCACCGAGCCCGGTGCTTACACCGTAAAGGCAACAATGCCCACCATCGAGGGTGTTACCTTTAGCGCAACCGAGCTCGAGGCAACGATGACCGTTGTTCGCAACTACCTCGTTGTTGCTACTCCCGACGGTTCCATCATCATTGTTGGCGAAAACGGTATTCCCGCATCTGTTAAGGCAACGCTGACCATTCCCACCGAGTTTGCTAACAAGGCTGTTCGCGGTCTGAAGGCATACAAGGGTTATGCACTTACCGTTACCGGTGCAGGCGAGGATGATACATTCACCATTTACATTCCCGTGGCATCCGGCCTTATCGCACACAAGAATGCGCAAGCATTGACAGCTGATAACCTTTACATCTACAATGGCGAAGAAGGCACCAAGGCTGCTGCTTCCGGAACCTACACCGTAACTCTGAGCGAGGACGGTTCCTATTATATCGTTGAAGGTTACGTTCCCGAAGGCGAGATCACCTTTATGCTGGCTCCCGAATACAAGACTCCTTTCTGGAGCTCTGCAATCGGTATCGCACTCATCATTCTCATTGCTCTGCTCCTGCTCCTTGTTCTTCCTATCTTCATCGGTATGAAGCTCATCCAGCGTGAAAAGAGCGGTAGAAATCCCGTTATCTCTGTTGAGACCGAGGGCAATGTTCCCGAAGTTGAACCTGTTGTTATTCCCGATAAGATCGAAGATCCCGATGCAATCCTTGAGGAAGGCGTGGAAGCTTTGGCTGAATCTCTTGCAGAAGAGGTTGCTCCCGAGGAAGCAGAAATCGATGTTGATGCTACCGACGCTGTTGCAGATGCTATGGCACAACTCAACGAAGAGGTTGCAGCAGTTGATCTTGGCAACGCCGACGGCGCACTTGATGAAATGACCGATCAGCTCGTACTCGACCTGATGGATCAAGTTGCCGCAGAAGAAAACGAAGCCGACGTATCCGACGAGGTTAAGCAGGCAGTGGCTGATGCTATGGCTGAAAACTTCAACGAGTCCGCAGATGCAACCGATGCAATCGCTCTGGTTGAGGAAGAAGAGGTTGTAGAAGAACCCGTTGTTGAGGAAGTTGTAGAAGAACCCGTTGTTGAGGTTGTTGAGGAAGCTGTTGTCGAAGAAGCTCCTGTTGAAGAAGCTGTTGTTGAACCTGCTCCCGAGGCTGAAGAGGCTGAGGAAGACGAGGAAGAATCCTTTGGTGGATTTGGTTCTATGCCTTTGGATTACATCGACGCTATTGCCGAGGCTGAGCGCTATGCCGAAATGCTCGAGCAAGAAAGCCGCGGTGAGGTTCAGCTCGTTACCCGTTACCGTCGCAGCTACCTGTCTCGTCTTGCACAGTCGCAGGGCAGCATCCAGGATTACTACAATGCTATCAAGAATCTCCTGCTCTCCTACAAGGGTGTTAAGAGCCGCGTAAGCTGGAACTTTGAATCCTTCAATGTTGGCAGAACACCTCTTGCTAAGTTCAATGCAAAGACTCGTACCCTGTACGTTTACATCGCGTTCAGTCCCGAGGAATTGGCTGACACCAAGTACAACTTCACGGATATGTCCGCAAAGAAGAAGTACGCCGCTGTTCCCGTACTGATCAAGATTAAGGGCGAACGTAAGTTCAAGCACGCTCTCGAGCTTCTGACAAAGCTCTGCGAAGAAAAGCTCCAGCTGCCCAAGAAGAAGACCTTCACCGAAACCGATTACAGAATGCCTTTCAAGACCACCGAAGAGCTGGTTCAAGAGGGTACCATTAAGATGATGGTTGCCGCTATTCCCGTAGCCGCACCCGCAGCCGAAGAGGCAGTAGTTGAAGAGGCTGTTGCTGAAGAGGCTGTTGCAGAAGAGGCAGTCGCAGAAGAGGTTGTTGTTGAAGAAGCAGTTGCTGAGGAAACTGTTGCTGAAGAAGCTGTTCCCGAAACCAACGAAAACGCTTAAGTGAACTCAATTCAATAAATCTGTGTAACGAATACATAGGGCGACGCCGGTAAAAGTGTCAGAATACAACTTGAACTTTTACCGGCGTCTGTTTTTGAAATATTTTGTGCTGCCGCGTAGCGGCGGAATGGAGATTAAAATGAAAGCATATAAAATCCTTGCCGTCATTTGCTTGGCTTTGATACTTTGCCTTGGAATGATGGCTTGTAACGAAAATGCCGATCCTGTTACTCTACACTGTGCGGCAGGTATTAGCGAGGATGAGCTGAAAGCAAATCTTGTCAAGCTTATGGATCTCCCCGAGGGAACCGAAATTGAGGTGAGCGGTGAATTTGATCTTACTGCATCCGGCAAATATACCGTTACCTGCAAATGGGGCAAAAAAGAGAGAGAGGCATCCGTTTGGGTTTATTCCAACTCTGTAAACGTTCTTGTTGACGGAAAGGTCTTGGAAGGTGACACGGTTCACTTCAATTACAACAAGGCCGTTGCTTCTGAAAACTTTACCAACTGCATTACCATCACCGATAGCTTTGGCAACGTTCTGACCTTCTCCAAGGATAGCAAATGTATGCAGTTTGAAAACAAAGCAGGTCTCTATGTAATGTATTATAATGTAACCGATGCGGCAGGGCAAAACATCTCTGTACGCGTGGTTTACGATGTCACCTACGAGCATTACATTTCCGTTGAAAACAGTGTGGCAATTACAGATGAAGACAGTGCAACCTTTGCGGCTGACTTTGACGGTGCTACCGATGTTTGGCTCGAGGATGCCAACGGAAAAGTCGACTCCAAGTACTACGAGATCAAAGAAGATTCTATCCTTTTGAAAAAGGAATATTACAGTTCTTTTGTTGGCAAAAGAACTGCAATCAAGGTATGCTCCAATAATGGCAGCACCTACTTCTACGTTTCCGTATTTGATGCAGAGAGTTATGCGGATTATATCGAACAAAAACGCCAGTATGCCGAACAGCTCTTCATCAAAACGATGAGCTATGCTGCGGGTTCTGTTTCCTTCACCAAAACAACTGAGCCTGTTGACGGTATCAACTTTACTACCGCTTACCAATACATCAAAAAGGCAGGCGTTAATGCTGATAACGCTCAACTCATTTTCGCAACGCAAGGTAAATACGGTAAGGTTTCCTTCAATCTTTACGTCAGAGACGCAAACGGAAGCACCGCCGGCGAGGGCATTACAGAATTCCAAATTACCAAGGGTGCAAAATTTGTTTCGGTTAAGGATGCCGATGGCAATCCCATCCCCGTGGTTTCCAAAAATGAAATGCCTCACGTTCTTTTGCAAGAGGGCAAGGTTTATCAAATCGTTTTGGATCTGACCGAGACACTGTCAACTACCGAATTCCGCGTATGGGGTAGAACCGGCGCAGAACTTTATTATTACAATTTTGAATTTATGAAATGCGAGTATGAATATATTATGGATAACGTTACCCAAACCGTCGTTTGCAAGAAGGACGGCGAGACCTACGGTTACTTTGCATGGCCTACCGTAACCAAGCTCGATGGTGACCGTCTGATTGCGGTTTCCTCCGGCTTCCGTAAAGCACATATCGATAACGAAAGTAAGGTTGCCGTTTGGTACTCCGAGGATGGCGGCAAGACTTGGAGCGAGCCTCAGGTTTTGGTAGACACCTTGCTTGATGACCGCGATGCAGGTGTTGTATATTGGAACGGCAAAATTATTGTTTCTTGGTTCTGCGCTTCCAAAGTGTATTACATCAACAACAACGCAAGCAAGTACTCCGAGTGGGCGGCAGGTATTGATGATGCTTACGATACCAAGTATATGGGCGGTAACTACATCATCAGTGAAGATGGCGGCAAGACCTGGAGCGAAATTTATTGTATGCCCGAGGGTATGTTTACCCCCCACGGTCTCATCGTTAACCCCGATGGCGGACTGACCTCTGTCGGTTATCTCAAATACGACAAGGTGAATAAGAGATGGGGCACAGGTATTGCAGTCAGAACCACCACCGGCGAAATGGATGAGAACGGTTTCATTTGGAGCGATCCCATCGTTATTGCCGATTCGGATACACAGTATTCTTGGGATTTCCAAGAGCCTTACGGCATTTACAATGATGACGGTGTTCTCATCGTTGTTATGCGTTCCGACAAGGGACTTTATCAATGCGAGCTGCAACCCGGACAAACCAAGTTTAGCGATTGGCACAAGATCGCGATCGTGCAAGAGACCCCTGCACATATGTTCCGCCACAGCAGCGGTGTAATGGTTATGACCTACGGCTACCGCGGTTTGTATAAGGATGTCAACGGCAATACGGTATCGTACAAGGATAGAAATAAGGATACTACCACGTATGGTATTCGTGCACGCCTCAGCTATGACGGTGGTTTGACTTGGACACGCGAAGTCATTTTGACCAGTGGATTGCAGGCTACCACAAGCGACAACACCTCCGACTGGGGCTACACCTCCACCGTTGAGCTTTCCAATGGCAAGCTTCTTACCCTTTATTATCAAAGAACGGGAAGCGAAACCATGGCGTCCATCTATCAGGTCGTTTGGGAACTGCCCGAGGCTCCTGCCGGTGAACTTACGGTTAACTTTGTAGGCGGTAAGCTGGCAAGCGGAACCTACGACAACGACGGCCTTGTGATCGTATCTGCCAGCGGTCAATTTGGCGAAGAGATCGTTCTTCCGACCAATCCGACCATGGCCGGCTACAAATTTGACGGTTGGTATCTTGACTATGCGTGCACCATGCCCTTTACGTTAACCACGTATAGCAAGGATCTCACTGTTTACGCAAAGTGGGTCAAAGCTTAATGTAAAAACATTTTTATAAACACATCTTCGGGTGCCGCGGGCTTTCCTGCGGTACCCGATTTGCTCTTTATCTTTCCTTCCGGGACATTTCGCTCCGAAACTTGTCTAAATGGTCTATTGTGCTTTCGCCCGAAATTTGGTATAATAAGGATGCTTTTGATTTTACTACCCAAAAGGAGGAAAGTTATGAAAAAAATTCAGATTGTCACAATGCTTTTCATTTCAGTGCTGCTGTGCTTGGGCATCGTTGCTTGCAAAGGTGGGGATGAAGACCTTCCTTCCGCAACGCCCTCTTTGCATTACGCCGCAGGTAGGCTTGACGCGAATGGATTAGAGCAGGCTCTCTGCACGCTGCTTGGTATTTCTGCCGATACAGATCTCTATATTGACGGTTCGGCAGACCTCAATGTGCCCGGAAAATACGAGTTGATCTGCTCGTGGAAAAAGAACACGCAGGCGGTCAATGTCTACATCTACGGTGCAATTCGTATCACGAGCGGTGGCGAGGAAATTGTGAACGAAACGGTCAAAATGACCTATTCACAAGCCATTGCATCGGGCGGTTTTATGAATAACATTTCCATTACAGATAGCTTTGGAACCGAGTTGACGTTTACCGTTGATGAGACGAAAAGTATTCCTTACGATAACAAACGCGGAAACTATTACACGATGTACTATACTGCCACCGATGCGGCCGGACAGGTCTTTACGACAAGAATTTTTTACACCGTGACAAATGACGTAGAGATCTCGGTTAGCAATGGTTATGCAGTCAACACGGCACCCGAAACATCCCTTTCCGCAATGCTTGACGGCGTCAGGAACCCGTGGCTTGAGGACGCAAACGGAAAGATAGATCCCGCACACTATAAGATCGAAAAAGACAAGATCACATTCTACAACTCCTATTATGCGGATCGCGTAGGAAAGAGCATTTCCATCAAACTGTATTCCGACAATGCATACATCAGCTTTACGATGAATGTGGTTGATGAAATAGGAAAGATAGAAATGGATTTGAATAAGATCATTCAGCATCAAAATAAGGCCTCCTATCTGGAGTTTGTCTCGGAAACACCCGAAGGCACAGATTTTACATACGCCTACCGTTACACAAAGGGCTCCGGCATCAACACGCAAAACGGCGCCGTTACCTTTCTCACAAATGGAAACTATTCCTCTATGCGCTTCCGCGTGTTTGTCAAGCAGGCAACGGACGGTGAAATGCAGCTGCAGATCAATCGAGGAGCAGCCTTCCTGTCGATAAAGGATTCTAAAGGAGTGGAGATCGCTCCCGTAAACGGGACAACAATGCCATACGTTGTTCTTTCACAGGGCGAGATCTATACCGTCGAGATAGACGTCAGCCAAACGCTTTCCTTCGATTTTTATGTTTGGCTCTCCAAAAGCGTTGAACTCTATTATTCCGATTTCAGCTTTGCCCCTCAGATGCTTGATTTCGTTGCCGAACAGGTAGCCGAGGGTGCGATCTACAGAAAGACAACCGGCCGTGGATATTTTGGTTGGCCCTCCATTACCAGGTTGGATGGGGATCGAATGATCGCCGTTTCCTCCGGTTTCCGCGCCGCACACGTCGATCCTTTCGGAAAAGTAGTCGGCTGGCTCTCCGAGGATGGAGGTCTGACCTGGAGCGAGCCCTTCGACATCGTGGATACCGTTCTTGACGATCGCGATGCCGGTGTAATTTATTGGAAGGGAAAGATTATTGTTTCCTGGTTCACCCACACCAAAAATTATTATGCGAGCACGGCTGAATGGGCCGAGTACTGTGCGGCTATTTCCGACGAGGAAGAAGCAAAGGTGCTTGGCGGCAACTACGTTATCAGTGAGGACGGCGGCCAGAGCTGGAGTGAGGTCTATAATTTCCCCATTTTCTCGCCTCATGGAATGATCGAGACTCCCGAGGGAGATCTGGCATACATCGGATATTATGGATATGACAAGAATACCAAGAATTTTATCGACATCGGTATGATGACCAGCAGCGACGGTATTCATTGGTCGGAGGTTAAGATCATTGCGGATTATAAAACGAGAATGCAATACGGCTTTGAAGAACCGCACGCGATCTATACCGGCGACGGCACGCTCATCGTTATGCTGCGTACCAATAACGGTATCTATCAATGTGAGCTGGCAAAGGGAAGTGACACCTTTACGCCATTCCGTAAGATCTGTACGGCTGCAGATACCCCACCGCACCTGATGCAACAAAGCGACGGCACGCTGATTTTGACATACGGCTACCGCGCAGATCCTTACGGGGTCAGGGCAAGGCTTAGCTATGATAACGGACAGACCTGGAGCAGAGAGATCATTGTCAGCACAAGTGCTTTTGAATGGGATATGGGATACGCCTGCTCGGTGGAACGCTCCGACGGTGCCATTGTAACCGTTTACTATCAAAAGGCGCAAAGGGGAGATCCCAATACGAGTATTATGCGTACGATCTGGCGCGTACCCGCGCGCCCCGATGGTAGTTTTACCGTTACCTTCCAAAGCAACGGCGGCAGCGCGGTGGAAAGTATAACGGGAGAATTTGGCACAGTAATGACCGCTCCCGAAGATCCAACGCGTGATGGGTATCGGTTTGCAGGATGGTACACAGACAGTGCTCTACAGGTGCCGTTCCTGTTTACGAGTTATTCTCAAAATATGATCCTCTACGCAAAGTGGGTCAAGGTATAAAATCAATAGCATTTATGCAAAACGGAGAGGCAAGCTCGCTTGCCTCTCCACCGTTTTTTCTGCCTTTTTGCAAAAAGGTATTTACAAATCCCGTCAAATTGTGTATAATAATAAGTAGATATGTAACAACGGAGGGCTTTTATGAAAAAGCAGAACGTATTTCGCCGTGTGGCAGGGGGTATCAGGGCGGCAGAACGCTCGGTAGCCCGTGCTATCGACAGCACGCAAAAGGAATTTGAGGAAACTGTGCAGGCGGTTCGCGAACGCGACCCGGCTGCGCGAAGCACGGCTGAAATTCTACTATTGTATTCGGGTGTTCACGCTATTATGGCGCACCGCTTGGCGCACAATCTCCAAAAGAACAAGCATTATTTTGCCGCGCGTGCCGTCAGCCAAACCGCAAGGCACCTGACGGGTATCGAGATCCACCCGGGTGCTACCATCGGCAAAAACTTTTTTATCGACCACGGCTCGGGAGTCGTTATCGGCGAGACCACCGAGATCGGCGACAACTGCACGCTCTATCAGGGCGTAACGCTCGGCGGTACGGGTAAAGATGTTGGCAAGCGTCACCCGACCCTTGGGAATAACGTTATGGTTGGCGCGGGTGCAAAGGTGCTCGGCCCCCTGAAAGTAGGAGATAACAGCAAGATCGCTGCAAACGCAGTTGTTCTGCACGAAGTGCCCGAGGATAGCACGGCGGTTGGTATTCCCGCAAAGGTCGTGCGTCGTGGCGGCGTCAAGGTCAAGAACGAGCAGCTCGACCACATTCACATCCCCGACCCCGTGGCACAGGAATTTGCCCGTATGGAGCGTACCATTGAGGCTTTGCGCGCCGAGGTAGCACAGCTGAAGGCAAAACAAGAGTAAAGGAGACAAGAAAATGAAGGACACCAAACGCGGACGATTTATCGTGTTTGAAGGAATAGACGGAGCAGGCAAGACCACACAGATCAATCTTTTGGCAAAGCATTTGCGTGCTCAGGGTAGGGCGGTTTACTGCACCGCAGAGCCCACCGAGTCGGTCAGCGGGGGACTTTTGAGAGATGCCTTGTCCGGCGTAACTCGGCGCACGGTGTGCGAAATGGCGGCAATGTTCGTCTTTGATCGCGTCCATCACAACGTCAATCCCGTCAACGGTATTCAAAAAATGCTTGATGACGGCTTCGATGTTATTTGCGACCGCTACTATTATTCTTCTATGGCATATCAGGGAAGTGGAACCGATCCCGAATGGGTAAGCAATATGAATCTCAACTGCCCCGAGATCATGCGTCCCGACGTTTGCATTTTCCTTGATCTCACCCCCGAACAGAGCATGGCGCGCATTAACAGTAACCGCGCAACGCAAGAGATCTACGAAAACGAGGAAAAACTCACCCAAGTACGCAACCAATTCTACCGCGTATTTGACCGGTTGCGCGAGCGCGACAACATCCAAATCGTCGATGCTTATCGCTCGGTGGAGGATATTCACAAAGAAATCGTCACCCTTATCAATCAATAATTCAACATTGTATAAAACAGAAAGGATGAAATGATATGAGTAATTGTCCGCAAAATATGGGATGTTGGCTTAAGCTGGTGTGCCTCGTTGGTGTAGCAATTTGGGCAGTTCCGCTCGCATGGCATTATAAGCAGAAAAAGAGTAATCAAGAATAACAAAAGGACGAGAAATTTCTCGTCCTTTTGTGTTGAAAAAATGCCTAAAAAAGCGGATTATGCATTTTTGTTTTTGATACGCTGTTCAATTTCGCTTAAATCAAGGGTCTTATACTCATTCAGCCTTTTCTCATTGTATTCCTTTGTAAAATAATCTACCATTTTGCGCATGGTTTTATTATAATCACGGAGCTCGATGTGGTTGTATGTGTCAAAATAAATATGCTTGGATTTTTCAATCAGCGTATCGATGCCCTCGGTCTTACCCAAACGAAACATACAAGTTGCGATATTCAATAGCGTTATGGCGTGATTTGCGTGCGTACCGCCGATGGGATAAGCGTCATATCCCTGCTTGTCGGGGTACATAAATCGTTCAATAACGTCCACACTTTCTTGAAAATGAATCATCGCATTTTCGTAGTCACCCATATCAAAATAGCGACGTCCCACTTGGGCACAAGCTATGAAAAACTCCTGCCATTCTATGTCTTTAAGAGCTTTGGCCTCCGTCATTCCTTCCTCGCCTTTAATATGACTTGCGGAAAGGCGCATTTTGTCTTGTACCATATAGGGATATATGTATGGTAGTGTTTCAATGATTTTTTTAATATCCTCGTAGTGATCTTGCCCCTTTAAGATTTCCAAGCACGTGTAAATATGGATCATATTTGCCTTTGTGCGGCAGGTGCAGAAAATATCTTGTGATATACTGATGATATGACTTCCGAGTTCAAATGCTTTGGTAATGATTTCATCCCCACGGTCAATATTATATGCATACAGCTCAAATAATTCGGTTTTTAATTGAATGGAAGCGGGATAGAGCTTCAATCCATCAAGTAATATTTGTTCGGCTTTTTCAAAATTGCTCCAAAAATATTTGTTGTATTCCAGACGGATATCTTCAATTTCTTTGTCAACATTCTTCACGTCAAAATCAAAAAGCTCATCAAGGGAAACCTTGAAAAGTGCTGCGAGAGTTGGAATCATCGTCATATCGGGATAAGATGCCCCCATCTCCCATTTCGACACAGCCTGTGCGGAAATATTCAGTGTAGCCGCCAACTGCTCTTGTGTAAGATTTCTTGCCCTACGCAGTTCACGGATTTTATTACCGAGATTCATATTGTTTACTCCTCTTGTTTTATTTCGGAGGCGCCTTCCGTGATATTATTATATCATACCCAACAAATGAAGTCAAACATCCCGTTCTTGAATTTTTTCAACCATTGGTTGGGGTGGTTGTGGGGAAGAATGTAAATAAAAATCGACGCGTGTAGCCATTTTGGTTGCACGCGTCGGTTTATGATTGATCTTTGATGGATTAGTATTGTCTACCCCAAATAACCATATGCTTTGCAGGCTTGCCGCAGCAAACGCAGGTATCTGCGAGGTGATCTTCAACAAAGGGGATGCAGCGGGATTTTACGCCGCCGGTGACGTCCTTGAGCTTTTCTTCGCACTCGGTCTCGCCACACCACATTGCCTTAATGTAGCCCTCTTTATTAGCGGCAGTATCAAGGAATTCTTCATAGGTGCGCGCCTCATAGGTGCGGTTGGTTCTGTTCTCAAGTGCGCGATTGTAAAGCTCGTCGTGAACCTTCTGCAGAGCCTTTTCGACTTCTTCAACGAGGTTGTCAAGAGATACAAAGGTCTTTTCACGCGTTACGCGGCTGACGAGCACGCAGGAGTTGTTTTCGATATCACGAGGACCAATTTCGAGACGGAGCGGAACACCCTTCATCTCGTATTGAGCGAACTTCCAACCCGTGGAGTTGTCGCTGTCGTCGAGCTTGACACGCAAAGTCTTGGAAAGCTCAGCTTTGATCTCGGCTGCCTTTTCAAGTACGCCCTCTTTGTGTTGCGCTACGGGAACGATAACGACCTGAATAGGTGCTACGCGAGGGGGGAGAATGAGACCGTTGTCATCACCGTGTGTCATAATGATGGCACCGATGGAACGGGTAGATACGCCCCAAGAGGTCTGGTGGGGATATTTGAGCGTGTTGTCACGCGCGGTGAATTTAATGTCAAATGCCTTTGCAAAGCCGTCGCCAAAGTAGTGTGTGGTACCGCCTTGCAGAGCAACACCGTTGTGCATCATAGGCTCAATGGTGTAGGTCTCCTCAGCACCTGCAAACTTTTCCTTTTCGGTCTTTCTGCCCGTGTAAGCGGGGATTGCGAGAGCCTCTGCGTAGAAGTCCTCGTAGACCTTGAGCATTTGCAAGGTCTCCTGTCTTGCTTCTTCCTCGGTCTCGTGCATAGTGTGACCCTCTTGCCAGAGGAACTCTGCTGTGCGCAGGAAGGGACGGGTGGTCTTTTCCCAACGAACCACGTTGCACCATTGCTTATAGAGCTTGGGCAGGTCGCGGTAGGATTGAATGATGTTGCGGAAATGCTCGCAGAAGAGCGTTTCGGAAGTAGGGCGAACGATCAATCTCTCGGGGAGCTTATTCTGACCGCCGACGGTAACGATAGCACATTCGGGAGCAAAGCCCTCAACGTGATCCTTTTCCTTTTGCAAAAGAGATTCGGGAATGAACATAGGCATATAAACGTTCTCGTGACCGAGCGCCTTGAAACGCGCGTCGAGATCCTTTTGAATGTTTTCCCAAATAGCGTAGCCGTAGGGGCGGAAGATCATGCAGCCCTTAACGCCCGAGTAGTCAGCCAACTCGGCTTTTTTCACTACGTCTGTGTACCATTGAGCAAAATCAACGTCCATAGACGTGATTTGATCAACCATTTTTTCATTGTTCTTTGCCATAATACAAAACCTCACAGTGAACTCTCAAAAAGAGAGCATAATTTTACATTGTAATCATTATACCGCAAGAACGGGGAAAAGTCAAGAGATTTTTGGGAGTGTTTTGGCTTTTTTCAAATATGAGAAAGAAAAACAAAAGGGAAACGCAAAAAATCTCTCCTTTCTACTTGACAAACGACGGTGAATATGATATGATAATGAACAAGGGGCGTTAGCGCAGTTGGGAGCGCACAACACTGGCAGTGTTGGGGTCACGGGTTCGAATCCCGTACGCTCCACCAAACGAATAGGGAGTGCCGTCGGCACTCCCTATTCGTTTGGTGGAGCGTATTGCTTTTGAGAAATCGTGTGCGCGCAAAGCGTGCCCGCGGCGAATTTGCGTAGCAAATTTGCGCCTCGATTGTTACCAATCGAGGCTTGGTTCAGAATCCCGTACGCTCCCAAGGCATACATCGCGTGCCGACGGCACTCCCTGTTCGTTTGGTGGAGCG
>JAZNZC010000131.1:0-2136 GCA_045594745.1 Eubacteriales bacterium | reverse complement strand
CGACAACTTTGCGACCATCGTTGGCGCGGTTGAGGAAGGACGCCGTATATACGATAATATCCGCAAGGCAATTCAGTTCCTTCTCGGCTCGAATATGAGCGAGGTGCTGTCCATCTTTACGGCAACGCTGATGGGCTTTACTATCCTCAAGCCCGTGCATCTGTTGTGGATCAACCTTGTAACCGACTGCTTCCCGGCACTTGCACTTGGTATGGAAAAAGCAGAGCCCAACATTATGAAGCGTAAGCCGAGAGACGCGAAAGCGGGTATCTTCTCGGGCGGCATGGGCGTTGATATCGCATATCAAGGCGTTCTCGTTACCATTCTTACCATAACCTCTTATTTTATCGGACACTTTATGGAAACCGGCAATTGGGAGATCACGAACAGCGCGCACGGCATGACCATGGCGTTTCTGACGATGTCAATGGCAGAGATCTTCCACAGCTTCAATATGCGTTCTCAACGCGGCAGTATGTTCACGCTCGGTTCTCAGAACAAGACCTTGTGGTTTGCGGGCATTGGTTCTCTCATTGCAACCACCCTCGTATGCGAGATTCCGTTCCTTGCGAATGCATTCGGCTTTGCAAGCGTAGGCATCGGCGAATATCTGATTGCAATCGCTCTTGGTCTCGTTGTGATCCCCGTTGTTGAGCTCGTCAAGCTGATTCAAAGAAAGGTCAGCAAAAACAGCTAAAATTCATAGCAAAATGACCGCTTTCCTACAAGGCGGTCTTTTTGCAGTAAGGATGTCAAATGAAAAATAAACTTAAATCTTTTCTTCTCGGTGTGGTGCGCTTCGTTCCGCTTGCTGTCTGCGCGATCTTTATGGTTATCTACCTGTTCGGTGGAAAGAGCTTCTCGGTCGATGATATTTTGAACTACACGCCTGATAGCAAGCTGTTTGCGGCATTGTTTATGGTGGCTATGTACGCATTCAAAAGTCTTACGGTATTTTTTCCGATTACACTATTGAACGTGGCGGGCGGTTTTTTGTTCACACCGTTTCATGCCATTATTGTGAACTCGGTAGGCGTGATTGCCGAGCTTACCGTTCCGTATTGGATCGGCAGAGTTTCGGGAAGCAACTCCGCCGGTAAGTTTCTCGCAAAGCATCCCAAGCTATCCGAGATGATGGAGAAAAACGCGAATAACAGCTTTTTCAAGGCTTTCTTTTTGCGTGTGATCGCAATCCTTCCGGGAGACGCGATCAGTATGTACTTGGGGGCAACAAAGCTTCCTTTTGGTGTTTATCTGCTTGGCAGCTTTCTCGGAACGTTTCCGAGCATGGTTGCCGCAACCTTGGTCGGAACAAGCATCACCGATCCGACCTCGCCGATGTTTTGGATATCTATTATCTCAACCGTCTCCATTTCCTTGATTTCCGTTTTGATTTACTGGATTTGGTCAAAGCACAGAAAGGAGGAAACGAAGGACGGTCAAAATTCTCACGACAAGGAGGAAAAGTCATGTTGAAGCAAAAATGGTTTCGCGCACTTTGCAGGTGGCGTTTTTATATCATTGTGCTACTCCTGATACAAGTGGCTCTTATGGTTTACGTTGTGATCAGCGGAAGCATGACCTCCAAGATCGTTAGCACTGTACTACAGCTCGTCAGTCTCGCGGTGGCTGTTTACGTGATCTCGCGGCGGGAATACGGTGTCTATAAGCTGATGTGGGTTTTTCTTATTCTCTTGGTTCCCGTATTCGGAGGACTGTTTTACTTACTGTTTACCTTTCAAAGCTCGACCAAGCGATTTCAGAAACGGATCATACACGCCGAGGAAAAGTCCAAAGATCTATGGAGCTTACCCGAAACAGGCTATACCGAAGCACTTGCCAAAGCCCCCGAGCACGCCCAACAGATCCGTTATTTACAGAATTTTGCGGGATTTCCGATCTACCAAAACAGCAAGACGCAATATCTGTCTCCGGGTGAGAGAAAGCTTGAAAAACTGCTTGATGAGCTTGAAAAAGCAGAAAAATATATTTTCCTTGAGTATTTTATCGTGCAGGAAGGCGAGATGTGGGATAAGATCCTTGAGGTCTTGAAGCGTAAGGCGCAAGCGGGAGTCAAGGTTCGTTTGCTTTACGACGATTTCGGTTGCTTTATTCTTCTTCCCAAGGATTATCCCA
>JAZNZC010000130.1:0-6581 GCA_045594745.1 Eubacteriales bacterium | reverse complement strand
CTTTTGTGTCCACAAAAGCGAAGCCCCGCGCGAGGCGGGGCAAGTAATTACTCGGACGCTTTCTTGCGAATTTTGGCAATGAAGTCGCCTTCATTACCGTCAAAAAGCGCATCCAGCATTTTAATTATTTTGTCCTTATAATGAGTGTCATTTTCGGTTTCCGAAAGCGCAGTCAAATGATAGGACAGAAGCCAAGTCAACGGTTCTATTGCCGATTTCGCCACTTCCTTTTTTTGTACATCGTCCTTTAAAATGCGAACAAGCGCGGTTTCTCTTGTCTTATAAAGATTCGGTAATTTGGTAGCGTATTCTACCGCCTTTTGATAATCTCCGTATCTGTAATATGCATCGGAAAGATTACAAAGCGCGGCACCTCTGATTTCTGAATCGTCACAGTATTTTAGAATCTGCTCGTGAAGCATAATAGATTCTTTTAAATACTCCTTTTTCTCCTTTTCGGTACCATCAAGTCGTTCAAGTGAACATGACAATTGCATCAGCAACAACGCATTATTGGGGTAGGTTTTCAATGCGTTTCGCATGAGTTCGACGTTTTCTTTGTGGGCTCCCTTTGCTCTATTTTCTTGCCATTTCTGATTGATATCATCAAGTCTTTGGGCGGAAGATATTTCATCCATGCCAATCAACTCGTCAACAGACACCTCAAAATAATTTGCAAGTGTGGGGAGCATAGTGATGTCCGGATATCCGTCGCCTCTTTCCCATTTGCTGATAGCTTGATAGGAAATACCAATATGAGCCGCAACCTCTTCCTGAGTCAAATCTCTGCTTCGGCGCAGCTTTTTCAGCTTTTCACCAATCATAAGTTCCATAGTATTAACCTCCAAATTCAAGTTGTTTCGACGCGTCTGAATACATTATACAGTATTTTAACTTATAAATCAATAACCGCAACATAGACCTAATTCTACCAATCGTAGTATTTTTCCATTCAAAAAAGACATAGCCTAAAAATAAGCTATGTCTTTTGATTTGTACCTGCTTTATCGCAGGTACGACAATCGAAGTGCTTTTTGTATGCAATTATTTACCCGCAGTAACCTTGCACAAAGAGTAGTTTGTAGCAATTTTTTCGCCGTCAAAGCTTATGTCGTAGCATTGCTTGCTGTTGCAGCTACCGATCAAAAGCTTGAAATGGTCGTCGTCAACCCATTCGCCCGTCAAGAGATTTTCTCCTTTTCTTGCAAGCTCCAAAAGGATGTGGCTATCTTTTTTCGAGGTTGCCGTAATGCTGATGAGAGCCATTCCTTTTGCGGTATTGGAAGCACCGTACAGAACCTTGACGGTGTTTTCACCGTTGGGAGAGGTGAAGATCTGTTCGTCAACATCATCCTGCATCTCGCCAAAAACCTTGTCAAATCTTTTTTTAATAGCAAGCACCGCAGCGGCTCCCGTTGCAACACCTGCAATGCTCGCAGCAGTAATACCAATTATAACTTTTTTATCCATAATGCGCCTCCAAAGTAACGTTATATGATTATTATAACACAAAGAAATGGGTTTGTAAATAGGGAATGTTCAATTTTTTTTTGCTACGAAATAAATCTCTCTTCGCCACACAAAAAAGGCACCCTGATGGGTGCCTTTGTGTGGCGGAGAGAGAGGGATTCGAACCCTCGTTAGGGTATTAGCCTAAACACGATTTCCAGTCGTGCGCCTTAGACCAGCTCAGCCATCTCTCCGTGCCGACTTGAATATTATAGCACAACAAAAAGTATTTGTCAAGTCTTTTTTCAAACATTTTTCCTTTTTTCTTGTGTAATGTTCTTGACCTAAAGGTTTGAGACTTTTTCAATAATAAAATACAAAATTTCCCCAAACCCCTTGCAATTTTGTTGGAAATATGATATAATTTGGATAATTCCTAATTTTGGGATACTTCAAACGCCCAAATACGACGCTTGAAAGGGGAATGACTGTATGGCACGCATCAAAAAAGAAAGCCTTACGCGCTTGGCAATCATTCGAGTGGCAATCGAACTGTTTTTTGAAAAAGGATTTTCCCATACTACGGCAGCTACTGTTTGTCGCAAGGCCGATATCGGCACGGGAAATCTGACCTTTTATTTTCCAACCAAGGAGCACATTCTTGACGTTCTTGTTACAATGATGTGCGACTATCAATGGAAGATGATTGAAGAGGCAACCGACGAGGGGAATAGCTCTCTCTTATGTTACTGCCTCGAGCTTGCAACTATGGCTGCAATCAGTGAGGAAAACCCGCAGATGCACGATTTTTACGTTTCTGCATATTCTCATCCGATCACGCTGGAGAACATTCGTGCAAACGACGTGGAAAAAATGAAGCAGGTGTTCGGCGGCTTCTGTCCCGATTGGACCGAGGAGCAATTTGTTGAAGCCGAGGCGATCGTCTCGGGCATCGAATACGCCACGTTGATGACGACCAAACACTCGGCATCCTTGCCGGTTCGTGTAGAAGGGGCGCTCAACGCTGTCATGAAGCTCTTTAATGTTCCCGAGGAGTTTCGCAAAATGAAGGTGCAAAAGGTGCTTGCAATGGATTATCGCGCCATTGGTCGCCGTGTGCTTGATGATTTCCGCAACTATGTTTCCGAAACAAACGAAAAAGCCATTGAAGATCTGTTACAGACCTACCGCATCAAACGAGATTTACAAAGCGCTCTCAGTTGAGGGCGCTTTCCTTTTCTCAAATTCAAAGAAATTTGAGAAAATCTATTGCAATTTGGAAAAGAATATGCTATAATGATACCACTAAATAAATGGAGACTTGTATGAAGACCGAAAGAAATATTCTCATTGCATTTATTCTTAATTTTGCCTTTTCGATATTTGAGTTTGTAGGCGGCTTTTTTACGGGAAGCGTTGCCATCGTTTCGGATGCCGTACACGACATTGGAGACGCCGCAAGCATCGGCATTTCTTATTTTCTTGAAAAGAAGAGTAAAAAGCAGCCCGACGAGCACTACACCTACGGCTATGCGCGTTACTCGGTCATCGGTAGCGTCCTGACGACACTGATCCTTTTGGTCGGCTCGGTGCTGGTCGTTTACAACGCAGTCTTGCGCATCATCAACCCCACACCCATCAACTATGACGGAATGATCCTTTTCGCCGTCATCGGCGCGGCGGTGAACTTCCTTGCGGCGTTCTTCACGAGAGAAGGGGACTCGCTTAACCAAAAAGCAGTTAATCTGCATATGCTCGAGGATGTACTTGGCTGGCTTGTCGTTCTTGTAGGCGCTATCGTGATGCGCTTTACCGATATTGCCATCATCGACCCCTTGATGTCCATTGGCGTGGCGGTATTTATTTTCATCAACGCCATTCGCAATCTCAAGGAAGCCATCGACCTATTCCTCGAAAAAACGCCCCACGGCATCGACATAAACGAGATTTGCGAGCATCTTTTGCACATCGAAGGCGTAGAGGATGTTCACCATGTTCACGTGTGGAGTATGGATGGATATAGCAACTACGCAACGCTACACATAGTTACCGACGGAGATGCACACCACATCAAAGAAGCCGTTCGCGAGGAGCTCGCAGAGCATGGAATTGCCCACGCAACCCTCGAGCTCGAAGCCCCGGGTGAACATTGCCACGAAAAGAATTGCACCGTCCACCACACCGAGGGAGGACACGGACATCATCATCACCATCACCATCACGGGCATCACCATCATTGATAAAAAGCCGCTGTCTCAAAACAGAGACAGCGGCTTTTCAGTTATGAGTTATGAGACTCACGGTGTTCGTCGTTATGAGTTGCGCGTGGCGCAACGTGATGGGTTTGCTATGCAAACGTTATGATATGATTGCTTTGTAATTACAACTTGGCGAAGCCAATCATCACGATGCGAAGCATCTCATCACTCATAACTTGCCCGAAAGGGCAATCATAACTGCGCATCTGTTATCACAGATGCGCTACCCACTGCGCAAACAGCATCACAAGCGGGAGCGTTGCGGTGGAAAGGATAGAGGTCATTCCAACCGTTTGGGAGGCGTAGCCGGGTTCGATGTCGTGCAGCTCTGCAAGCATCGTGACCATTGCGGCACTCGGTACGCCTGCCATCGCGGTGACGAGCAAAACGTAGGTGTCATTCAGTCCCACAACCTTTGCCAAGAGGCAGAGAATGATGGGGAAAATAATCAACTTAATGCCTGAGTGAACGTACAAGCGCACGTTTTTGAACATATCCGAGAGCGGCATAGTTGCAAGCAGCGCACCCGTTACAAGCACCGAGATAGGTGTGCAGAGCGAGCCGAGATAGTTGAAAAACTGTGAGAGCGCATCATACGCAGGTGCAAGCGCAGAACCTTCTGCAGGGACGATATAGGGCTGTAAAAGGAACAACAAAATACCAATGGCGCAGGGAACGGTTCCATAATTGATGAATATCTTTTTTGGTGTGAGCTTGATGTCCTCACGCTCGCGGGCAAGAATGAGAATGCCCCAAGTCCAAAGAAAGAGATTGAAAACGACAACGTAAAACGCACCCATAAAGCTGCCAATGCCATTCCCAAAAATCGAATCAAGAATGGGGAAGCCGATAAAGCCCGCATTGGCAAATACAAGCGAGAACTCAAACACCTTTGCGCGGTTGAGGTCTTTTTTTCTCATTGGCTTGCAAATCAGGAGTGCCATGGCCGCCATCAGAATGTGCATCACAAGGCTGATGAGCAGCACCTGCCACGCAACCGTCAGATTTTCTGCCGAATACTTGACGTTGTTGAGCGCACCAATGATCATCATCGGCTGTCCAATAGAAACGATCAAGCGCGAGAGCACCTTGGATGCCTTGTCGTCAATGATCTTTGTCTTGCGGCAAATATAACCGCAGATCATGAGGAAGAAGAGCGTGAGAATGATGGTGAGCAGGCGAGGGAAGAAGTCAAGCATCAGTTCTTTCCCCCAAGCTCGTCAAGCTTTGCGCGAATGGCTTGCATATCGCGCAGCATATCCTCGCGGCGGCGCGGATCGCGGAGTAGTGCCGCAGGGTGATAAACGGCGGTCATCAGGTAGTCACCCCTCTCAAACCACGTGCCGTGCTCCACCGAAATTTTGAAATCGGGCTTGATGAGGCGCATTGCCGCAATACGACCAAGACAAACGATCACCTTGGGACGAATGAGACGCACCTGCTCACGCAGATAGTCAATGCAAGCGTCCTCTTCAGCAGGCAGGGGATCGCGATTTTTTGGCGGACGGCATTTGAGAATGTTTGCGATGTAAACGTCCTTACGCTCGATGTCGACTGCGTAAAGATATTTGTCAAGCAGCTGACCGGCTCTGCCCACAAAAGGAGTGCCGGTCAAGTCCTCTTGCTCGCCCGGGGCTTCGCCTACGAACATCAGGTCGGCATTGGGATTTCCCACGCCAAACACCAGTTTTGTGCGTGTCTCGCCCAAAGCACAGCGCTGACAATCGGCGCAAGCCGATGCCAACTCGTCAAGATTTGCATATTTACAAGGTTCCATATTGCGCTCCTTGAAAATCAATATTTTGCGGGGTAATCGACAATCCCCTCGCGCTCGGCGGCAGGTCCCTCACAGTGCAGAGTATAGTTGCCACTTTTCAGAACTGTCACAAGCTCTTCACCCGTGCGGATAGCGGCGCTGGTGAGAATGCCGCCGGTTCCGTATTGGTCGGGGTTGTGAAAATCACTGCCCGAGGTGCGAATCAGCCCATAGCGTTTTGCCCACGCATCGGCAATCGTGTTGCGCCCGTCATAGCTGGGCGTGCCGTTAAAGGTCTCCATGCCGTCCAGCAATTCGGGGGGGACGATTTGAATCTCGTTGCGGAAGGGATGCGCCTGCACCACCAAAAAGCCGTTCTCGCGTGCAAGAGGGGTAAAGGAGCGTAAGCTCATCTTGTGCAGATCGGGGTTTTCGCGTAAAAACTCTTCGGTGATGCCGTAGATGAGATAGTCGTTATAGTTTCCCTCAAAACGCAACTCACAACCGAGAATAACGTTGAGTCGGTCACCTGCGTGCTCGCGCATCAAGTAATAGGGATGCATATAATAATCCATCTTTTCACGCCACGAGCCTTTGAGGTTATCAATGATATAAGCGGAATAGTGATTGGTGATAACGAGCGAGGTGTACCCTTGGGCAATGAAGCGCTCCGCAACCTCGGGGGCGGTGACGTGTCCGCAAGGGCTGACCTCACTGGTATGAGCGTGAAGCTCTGTTTTGAATTGCATTATTTTACCTCAATGATGGAGTCGTCCCACATCTCGGGAGCTTTGTAGCCAAGCAGGTTGACGGTGGTAGCGGCAACGTTGGAAAGTCCGAATTTGCCGTCAAGCTTTACGGTGTAGTGTTCTTTTGCATTGGTGTTGTCGTAAACAATGCAGGGAACAGGATTGAGCGTGTGGCTTGTCTTTGCCTTGTAGTTGCCGTTCTTGTCAGCCTTGGGAAGTCCCGACTTCTTGTCCATCTCGTACATCTCGTCAGCGTTTCCGTGGTCAGCCGTGATAAGAGCGATACCGCCAACCTTGTCAAGCACCTTGAGGATGCGTGCAAGCTGGAGGTCGAGTGCTTCCATAGAGCATCTGGTTGCGAGCAGCGAG
>JAZNZC010000129.1:0-12845 GCA_045594745.1 Eubacteriales bacterium | reverse complement strand
GAGCTGGAACAGATCCTCTGCTTCGATACTGCCATCGATGCTGAGAAGTTCTGTAGCACGAAATCTGCCATTTTTATCGTGCTCCCCGAGGAAGATACCTCCAAGCACTTTATGGTGTCTTTGATCGTTCAGCAGATGTATCGTGAGATCCTCGCCGTTGCAGATGAGAATGACGGCCGACTCAAAAACAGAGTTATGATGTACCTTGACGAGTTCGGTACAATCCCGAAGATCGAGGGTGCAGAGATGATGTTCTCCGCATCCCGTTCCCGCAGAGTGTCTATCGTTGCTATTATCCAGTCCTTTGCACAGCTTCAAAAGAACTATGGCAAAGAAGGCTGTGAGATCATCACCGATAACACGCAGCTCACGGTGTTCGGCGGCTTTGCTCCCAACAGCGAATCTGCACAGGTACTGTCCAAGGCTCTTGGAAGCAGAACGGTACAGTCGGGATCTGTGAACCGAGGAAAGAACGATCCTTCTCAGAGCTTGCAGATGATCGAACGAGCCTTGCTCACACCGGACGAGCTGAAGTCACTTCCCAAGGGAACCTTCGTCGTAATGAAGACAGGCTTCCATCCCATGCAGGTCAAGCTAAAGCTCTTCTTCAAGTGGGGTATCGTATTCCCGAAGGAGATCTATGCTGTTGCAGATAAGGGCAACCGAAAGGTGTCTTATGCGAACAAGTCCAATCTCGAGGATACCATTGTGATGCTGTACTCTACGCAGAGCGTTGGTGACAAGATGACAGAGGAAGAAAAAGCGACGCACCGTCCCGGTCCCGATCGAAGAAACCGAACCGATATGACATTCCCACCCCGCAAACCAGGACGAAAGCCGAAGGCAGAAACGGATGATGACGATGATGCTGAAAAGGGTGACAGTATGCCTATGTCTCAGTCCAACATCCCCGCAGGTGAAGAAACAGAAATCATAATCAACGAGAAGGGAGATATCGTCGATGAGAGAATTCGAAATGATCTTCCGAGATGACGTGTCCTTCCGAGCGCAGAGTATCTACCGATACCTGCGCTATCGGCAAGGCAAAAACGAAAGCTGTTACCAGTCCCATAAAACCATAGCCCGTGAAAACAAATGCAGCGTATCCACTGTAAAACGTGCGATCGATGAGCTTGTGCAGAAGGGCTATATCGAGAAGATAAATCAGCGGAGATCGAATGGCAGTAAGACCTCCAACCGATATATCTGCAAATAACGGTACGAAGAAATAAGTCCACGATTAAGAAAAAGTAATCTTAATCGTGGACTACGGCTACATATTCTGAACTTTTTTCGAAATTCTTTAATTCGGTTACAACTTGGCAACATCAATATGTTATAATATAATTAAAGTGGGATTGGTATATCCCCGAATAACACAAAAAAGGGGTGGAAAAATGGCTAAAATACTCATTGTTGAGGACGAAAAAGCGATCAACGATCTTGTAAAATTCAATCTTGAGCTGGTTGGACATGAGTGTAGCCAGGTATTTGACGGCGAATCGGGGCTGACCGAGGCGCTGAAGCTCAAATACGATCTCATCATCCTTGACGTAATGCTTCCCAAGTATTCGGGCTTTGAGATCATGGAATACATAGAAGGAACGCCGGTTATTTTCGTCACGGCAAAATCCACACCTGCGGACAAGATCAAAGGTCTGCGCCTGGGTGCAGATGATTATATAACGAAACCATTTAATATCGTCGAGCTTGTGGAGCGCGTGAAAGCAGTTCTTCGCAGAACCAAGGCTGATACCAATCACTTTGAGTTTGACGATATCCGCATCGAGTTCGATAACCGACGTGTGTATAAGAACGGCGAAGAAGTCCCCCTCAAGCCCCGTGAGTTTGATCTGCTCGAGGTGCTGGTCAACAACCGCAACCTCGCACTCTCCCGTGAAAAGCTCTTACACCTCGTATGGGAATTTGACTATGAAGGAGATACCCGTACCGTTGACGTCCATATTCAGAGACTGCGCCAAAAGCTCGGCATCTCTGACAGGATCCAAACGGTGTACAAGACGGGTTATAGGTTTGAGATATGAAAATGAAATTTTGGCAAAAGACCTATATATTTACCCTTGTGCTGTTTCTGATCTGCTTGAACGTTGGTATTCTCTCGCTTACGGTTTATACATATCAGAAGAACGTTGAAGCAACCGAAACTGCCGTCACTGCAGAGCAATACTACGTTGCTATGTCCTTCGAACGAGATTACAAGGATATGACCGAATCCAACTCCTACAGCAGTCCTTCGCTTCTGATGCAGTCCTTTGGAACCTATTACGCAAACAAAGGCTTGTATCTTGCCTTTGAGGAAAAAGGAGAGGTCATATATTCTAATTTCGCCAATGAATATGACATCGACAAAAACGCATTGCTCCATACAGACTTTGACGGCAAGCGTCACATCGTGATCTCCTCCGAGATCTGCGACGGCAAGTACGAAATGATCTTCGCAAAGAACGTGGAATCTCTTGATTCGGAGTTCCAAGCCTTGATGCTTACCTATGCATTTACAGCAATCGGAGTATCCTTGCTCCTTGCAGTCTGCCTGTACTTCATACTAAAAAAGCTCTCCGGTCCGTTGGAAAAACTCCGTAAGACTACCGAGATTATTGAAGCCGGTGATTTTTCCGTTACCGCAGAAGAAAAAGGCAATGACGAATTTACACTTCTCGCAAAGAGCTTTAACGCAATGCTCGCCAAGATCAATGAGCAAATGGCAGCGTTGGAGCGCGAAGCCGAAGCCAAGATGATCGAAGCCGAGAGAAAGCAAATGCTCGTTGATAATATGGCTCACGAGCTCCGCACACCTCTGACAAGCATTCACGGCTATGCGGAATACATAGAAAAGGCAAATACAACCGAGGAACGCAGACTGATCGCGGCGAAGTATATTATGTCTGAATCCGAGCGTCTGCAAAAGATTTCCGAAATCCTCCTTGACGGTGCTTTCATCCGTGAAAACGAAATTGAAATGGCAGACACCCATCTTGATGCCGTTCTTACCGATGTTTCAGAAAAGCTCCAAATGAGAGCTGAGAAAGCAGAGGTAGAGATCACCTGCGACACCGTGCCTGTAACCGTCAAAGGCAACGAAACACTTCTCTCGATGCTGTTCTATAACCTCACCGAAAACGCGATCAAGGCTTGCTCAGCCGGTGGCAAGGTGAAGATCTCTTGCACCGAAGGTCAAGCAATCATTGAGGATAACGGCAAGGGTATGACCAAGGAACAGCTACTTCACATAACAGAACCCTTCTACCGTACCGATAAATCCCGTTCCCGCGCCGAAGGCGGTGCAGGACTTGGACTTGCTCTCTGCAAACAAATCGTCCACACCCACGGTGCAGAGATGCGCTTCGAATCCGAAGTCGGAAAAGGCGCAAAAATATTTGTCACTTTTACAAGTTGGCAATAAGTCGGAGATAAGTTGGCGATATGCATTCGGTACAATATAGTCGCAGGATGGGAAAGTACCTGCAAATTATGAAAGGATGGTATGTATCATGAAACGAAACGTAAAGTTTTTCACGATCGTAATATCGTTGCTCCTTTTATCCTCCATTATCCTTACCGGATGTATGTACGCCATTGCTGCAGATAACGGAGAAATGAAGCCCTACGATCTGAACGGACAAAAGGAAAACAGCGATAGCTCCGGCGGCAACATTGTCGAAGGGGACGCTCCGCTGGCACAGGATTCCTTGCAAGCGAAGTTTGAAGCTATGTACGAGATCAGCGAGGATGGAAAGACAATCACGGTCATTTCCGAAGACTATCTCAACAATTACTGGCGAAGCAACTACGAAAAAGAAGTAATCCATTCTCTCACAACGGAAGAGGTATACTTCATCATTCAGGATTCCATTCGGATCTATGAAGAATATGACGAGGTGGTGCTTACAGGTTTTGCATCTATTTCGTCTATGATGCAAGTGGCTGAGCGTTTCCCGTTTGTGAAAGATGAGGTAATCAAAACGCAGCCGGATGTAACTCCCTATTATGAATGGGATGACACGGAAGCCATCTACGAAATCATTCTTTATCGTTTGAAAGCATTGTCTTCTCCCAAAGCATTCTTCACAGGAGAAGAAGCAATGCTCTCTGCCGGCAAAGAGCCTGGGCTCAACAGCACGATGCTTCCTTGGACTACGTTCTATATCCCCAACTATTCCAAGAATACCAATAGAGATTACATTCTCTCTGTGGTTGGATATGGAAGCGCCATGAATAGCACCGTCATTGAAGATGAATTTTCCGAATTGTTTGGTTTCTGCAATAAGTACGAGGCAACTATTACTTTTGAATCCAAGAACTACGAACAATCCACCAAAGTCTATCCTACCGTAGAGCTTGATAATAAAACGAAGCCGTATTTTTCAATCAAGCTGCCCGAACTCAATAACGCCGTTCTTGAACACAAACAGGATTATAAGCTATACCTTGACGGCGAACTGCTCGTCGGCGGAATGGCAATGGACTTTGCAAATCTTTGCCTGTATGATGTTACGGGTGACGGCGTGCCGGAACTCTGCTTCGTAATGGCAACGGGAAGCGGAATGGTAGATTATAATATCGTGATTATGGATCCCTTGACGAAGGAGTGTATCTTCTCGTTATCTGATAGATGCGAGCACGATTATAAGCTGTTTTTCAGAGACGGTCTTCTTTGTGTGTTGGAAAGAAAATATATGTCCATCGAACTCACTCGCACAGGTGTTTTGACCTACGACGGATCCAAAATCTCTGTCTCTTGGGATGCTGAAGTGAATTATCCCTATGACCTACCCACGGGAATCCCGTTTGATCCTGTTATTAAGCCGGAAACCTCCGAACCTCCCATCGATATCCCCGAAAATGATAAAGACGAAACAAATATTTCACACATCAAATTGATTGAAGGGGCAAACCTCTGTACTGTAATAAACAACGACGGAAAAACGGTTGCGGAGGGCAGCTACAGCTGCGTAGGCGATACGTATATCTTGTGTTTTGACGGCGGTTTTCAGTATGTTTTCGATTGCAAGGAAGATACACGTTACGTTTATTACGAGGACGATTCCAACGCAATACCGGGTTATGAGCTTGAGGATGGTACCGTGTTTAATCTTATTGACGGCTATATTTTTGAGATCGCAGGAAATTAAGACAATCTCTTTTGCTTGAAGAAAGGAGGCATCCAAATGAAACGAATACTTGCTATAACGTTAACTCTTGTTATGCTGCTTGTAGCTCTGACGGGCTGTATGGCATCCAAAAATCCTTCGGGAAGCGAAGGAGAACAAAATCCCACTGGCAAACGCTTACCCATTACTTTAACAATCGCAGAAACACTTCCAAGTTGTGTTGCGTTTGAGTACAAGGACGAAAAAGCGTATTGCTTTTACGCCTACGATACTGAGGGACATCTTTACCGCGTCCTTTGGAATGACTTTACCGGTTTGAACGAAAAGGATGTTGTTGTGGTTGATCATAACGATGATATCAAGAAGTTGGACTACGTTAACCCTCCCGGAGGTTGGACACCTCAGTATGAGGTGACGGCAACTGGCATTAAGATGGAGAAACGAGCCAATGATTACCTCGCCTTGCACATTCAAATCAAGTCCGGCAACAACACGATCCATCCTTTTGGATGTATGACATGGTCTAAGATCGACAATGATGATGGGACATTTTCAGAATCTTTCGTTGACAAATACGATGTTATAGATTTAGTAAGTGGCAAAACGCCCTTTGCGATAACAGATATTCCAAAGCTGGTTTTGAACGATAAAGTATCGTACTTCGTTCAGGTGAACGGTCGCGTCGAAAAAGTATATTTGCTTACCCCTAACGATGATACGTATATAAAATCGGAAACGACCTTTGACGCTCTTTCAAACCTTGCCGATGGAACGTATTATGTTGTTCTTGAAGTTCTGCTCAGCGGAAATTGCGATCCCGATGCTCCGCAGAATTCTTACCGTTATGAAGATGTATTTTGCTTAGTTGTGGGAGAAGATGATAAGCCTGTCACATCGGAAATGATCACTTATTCGGCGGGCGATGTTCTCTCCCAAACGGTTCTGAATAATGCCGAAAAGCAGATTATTTTAAATATCCTTGATTGCGACAAAGAATGGATTTCTGATATCCCCGAATGTGATTGGATTTGCCGGTTTTCAAGTTCTTCTGTTAATATCGGATATTGCGATTGCGGAACACTTTCCGACTTTATCAATAATCGTTCTCGCAAACTGACCGATGAGGAAAAAGAAAATATTGAATCGCTGATTTCGCAGTTGAACGAAGAACAACTCCCGTCAGGATACGAGGTAGAAGTAGAACTTTTTCAATATACCTGGGACGGTTGGGGTATCTCTACCAAGACAGTCGGTGCTTGTGATGTGGCATACAATATCATCGATGCGTTAAAAGCAATGAAGGAAACCGGAGAAACAGTTCCGAAAATTTCCGACGAGGTCTTTGAAATTGGCGGCGGTCAGTATGCGGCAGAACGCGGAACTATGTGGATTGAAAGCGGTAATAAAATATATCGCTTAACACCCGATTTGTCTCAAATCTGCCTTGTCGAAACGCACTTTGGTGAAGGTAAGGTTCTTGAAATTACCGACGCATTCAAAACAAATGTCAATAACGCTTGGCACTATGCTCCCTACGATTATTACAAGGGAACGTACAATAAGGGCGACTACACGGTCAATCTGACGAGCGTGTTCAAATCGGGTTCAACAGTTCAGTTGAGCATTAAGAAAATACAAATTGAAAGCGGATATGATCCTAATAACACAATTACAGTTGAACTGATTTCGTCCGTAGACCAAGAAGTAAATATCAAGCTTCATTGCCAGCAGAGTGATGATAACCTTGCCGTCGGCGACTATAGGACTGTGCAACTGAAAAAGGGAGAACCTACAACAGTAGACCTAACCTTCGGCGGTTGGACGAATTTCACCTATTGGGTGTATATAGAAGCAGACTTTACCAAGGCAGAGATCACAATTAATCCGTAAGGAGCCAGTAAGCCATGAAAAAGAAGCACGTCATTTTTCACTTCCTATATTACGCATTGACTATAGTTGTTTATATGGCATTCTTCTATGCAGCGTCCTTGATGCTGGATTTGACAGGAAAAGCCGATAACCTTGGTTCCGTGATGGCAGTGACTTATGGCGTGCTTTTCGTTATGACACCGGTGCTTGTTGCTGTCCTTATGCGTTTTAGCCTATTCAAGTGGTACGTTGATCCCATTGCTGCAGCGGAAATACCTCTGTTCTTGTACGTCGCAATGCTTCTTAATCAAACAAAACGTTCCGGCGATCTACTATCTGCTTTTCGCTTGGTTAACAATGACTTAGGTGATGACGGCGGTATGGGCTGGCTGTTTCTCGTCGGATTGTTTGTGTTCGGGCTTGTTATGTCGCTGTCATTTGCAAGAAAGAACGGTCAGAGCATTTCCTATCGATTGCTTGAAAGAATTGGGAAAAGAAGTAATGAGATCAGCGAATAGACATTGAATTGAAACTTAAAAGCACTAAAGCGGCAGGGAGTGAAAGCCTTGCCGCTTTTTCAAAAAGTCCACGACCAAGGGAGTAGTCTGCCTTGATCGTGGACTATGGTATCGCTCAATATGAGCCATCTTGAAATTTAAAAGTGAAAGAAATATATAAGCTGAAAAAGAACATTAAGAGTAGGGTGCGAATGAATGACGAGCCGTTAATAATCTCGGCTTCAAAGAACAGCGCAGAGCTACCCGAATACATGCCTTTGGTCGGGTGTTGTTTTTCAGTTTACATTTTTATACGAAAAAAAGCTATAATTCTATGTGTGCAGCAAAATGCAGGTAACGTTTGCGATACATACCCCAGTACGAAGAAGCCGGACAATGTTCGGCTTCTTTTTGCAATTGCGGGAATAATAACAAGAAAGAAAGGATGGACTATGTTATTTAAAGATTGGCTCGTGGATTGGTTAACGAATTATGTTAGGCCATCTACAAAAGAAAAAACCTATAGCAGATATTCCGATGTAGTGTATCAGCACTTGATTCCCAAACTCGGAGATTGCGATCTGCAAGAGTTGACACCTTTGATCGTTCAGCGTTATATTACCGAACTGCTCCAAAACGGAAATCTCAAGACTGGTCAAGGACTGTCTGCGAATTCAGTGAATTCTATAATCACCGTTATCCAGGGATCAATGGCAACTGCACACCTGCTGGAACTTACCGACCGATACGAAATGGATAAGCTCAAGCGACCGAAGGCAAAAGAAAAACCGATCGAATGCTTCACGCCCACCGAGCAGAAGCAGATCGAACAGGCCGTTATGAGCGATAAACGAGAGAAGATGAAAGGAATTATTCTCTGCTTATACACCGGACTTCGTATCGGAGAACTTCTCGCACTTGAATGGAGCGATATCGACTTCGGAAAAGCTGAACTGACAGTCAGCAAGACATGTCATGATGGCAAAAACAAAGACGGGGTTTTCTGCCGTATAACCGACACCCCGAAAACCTCTCATTCCAGGCGTGTGATCCCGCTGCCAAAACAGATCCTACCATTCCTACGTGAAATGAAAAAGCACAGCACTTCGCAGTTCGTGGTATCGGGAGAAAAGGATGCGATCCTATCGGTCAGATCCTATCAGCGTAGCTTCGAACTGATACAGAAGAAGCTCGGTATTCCTCGCCGTGGTTTCCATGCTCTTCGACACACATTTGCCACCCGTGCAATCGAATGCGGTATGGATATCAAATCGCTATCTGAAATCCTCGGACATAAAAACCCGATGATCACGCTGAATCGTTATGTGCATTCACTCATGGATCACAAGCGTGCTATGATGGATAAACTCGGAAAAATCCTATAAAAAAGGACGGCTTCTCAACCGTCTAATAGTGTATTAGGGGACAACTTTTCACGAACATTATAGCACAAAATCTCGAAAAAATCAATAATTCTGCTTGTCATTGATTGAAAAGTCAATGATTTTTTTCATTTAGGGACTAATAGCAGAACAAAATGCAGGTATCGTGTACACCTAATACACTAATAGGAGATTTATATAATTGGGAAAAGGTCATCTAATATGTACGAGATATATCGCGTTGCACTCTTCGGACATCGGACGCTGTACGATCTGAGGAAGGTAGAAGATAGGTTGGCTCCAATTTTGGAGAACCTATTACGAACAAAAGAATACGTGGAGTTCTATATTGGACGTCACGGCGAATTTGATGAATACGCCGCATCGGTCATAAAAAGAGCGCAGAAAGCAGTCAGAGACGATAACAGCGTTATGATTCTGACACTTCCATACACGGTGAAAGACATTGAGTTCTATGAAGAATATTACGACGAGATTATCATCCCCGACATTGGTAGACCGCATCCAAAGGTAGCAATCACTCTTCGCAATCAATGGATGGTTGATGCCGCCGATTTAGTCATTGCATATGTAGAAAACAGTTCAGGCGGTGCGTATAAGGCAATGGCTTACGCTGAAAAGACTGAAAAACCGGTAATTAATCTTGCAACTGACTGCGAAGAAGAAATATGGACATGAGGAACAAAAAATGATCAGCGAAATTGAAAGAGAAAAAGTATTAAAACAATTGGAAGATGCCGCGGAAGCTATTCGAAATAATCCCGCAAGTGATTTTACAGAGGAAGAACTCCGCAAAAAGATTGAAGCCGTTTCCACGGAAGAAGGACTTGAAATGTGGTCTCGTCTTCTGAAGGTGGCAGCCGGAGAACCAAGATCGAGAAGCACCGAGAAAACAACGCTAACTGCCGAGGTCTTGAAGGACACTGCCGATCGGTTGAACGATATCAGCGAGGTAACCGGCATAAGTGTGGGAGAGCAGATCGACCGTCTCTGCTTTAATTTCCATCCTTACGATGCAGGACTTGCTGCACAGATGATATGCGAATCTATTGTTGCACACACAAGCAATCTTGACGATGCGCAGTTCGACCTTGCCATATATATGGTGCTTAACATCTTCACAAAGGTGTTGGAGAAAGACGATGACAAAGCAGCATTCACCGAGTTGGTAGAACGTGCAAAAGCAATGCTCCAAAGCAAGGGTGTCGAAGCTCCCGACGAGGAGTGATAACCGGTATCGCCACGCTGACACACAAATCAAGTAGAGAGCAACCGTAGCAGCGCAGTCCAAACTTCGCAACACGATGGATCTGGACCGGCTATTGTTTCAGCCTCATTTGTAGTTTTAAGAGCAGCGTGAGTACGATATGGGCGCTGAGTAAAATCAGCGCCCTCTTTTTCTAAACTTATTGTTTCAATTTACACAATATTATTGTGATCGCAACAATTTTGTGCTATAATAACAGTGAGGAATCAAAGATACCGGAGGGATCACAATGGCTATCAGTTATAAAAGACTTTGGAAACTTCTCATTGACCGCGAAATGAAAAAGAAAGACCTTGTCGGATTGGCAGGAGTCAGTTGGTCAACAATTACCAAAATGGGACACAACGAACATGTAAGCACTGATATCCTCGTAAAGATATGCGGTGCGCTACAATGCGAATTTGATGAGATTATGGAAATTGTGCCGGATAAGGATGCACAATAACTGGAGGCGTAAGGATTGGACGAAAGGCAATTTGCCGATGCAATGGAGCACATTGTGTCAGCACTTATAGAGAGGGGCTACGATCCCTATGCACAGCTCAGCGGCTATATTACGGAAAATGAGCCAACCTACATAACGAGCCATAAAGGAGCGCGACAGTTGATTGTTACGCTTGATATGGAACGAGTAAAGCGCTTCGTAAAGGAGATGAAGTGATGGCTAACTTTGGAATGTCGATGCTATGGTTTTGGATTAGCTACATATTGGTCACTTGCGCCGGCATTGTTCATACCATAATCAATATCTATATTCTTGGGATGAAACCGATGGACGAGAACGGTATGGGCGAAGGCTACGAAGCAACAAAGCCCTGGCATCCGCTTTATAATATCATATCGTTTTCAATATTTGGGTTTGCATATATGAACGGTCTTGCAGAACCGACAATTACCGAAGCTCTGATAACGGGAGCGATATGGGCGGGTATCTGTATCGTATTTGACGTGTTCGGTTGGGTGCTTATCAAACACCCGTGGAGCTTGTCTTTTAAGGGGTTCTACGTGGACTACCAACCTTGGATCACGCTCATATATCTTGCGATATTCGCAGGCCCAACGGTTGGATATTTATTTACGTTGATATAAGGAGAAACAACTATGGAAGAAAACAAGAAAAGAGTTAATTGGTCAATAGTAGCCATCATTGCGTTGGCTTGCGTGATGATTTTCTGTTTGGCGAAGATTAGTGATTTGTCAAATGAAATCTCCAACTTGCAAAATACGATTGCAAACTATCAAAATCAAGTTAACTATCTGCGTAATGATATAAATTCAATCTACGATAACGTGGATGAAAAGCTCAAAAAAGAAGCAAGCCTTTTGTCGAGCATTGACTATACTTTAGGTCAATTAAGTACAGAAACACATACTGTTCCCGTAACTCTCAAAGTAGTTCCAAAGAGCTTGACCGATGATATGCAGCTTTCTGTTAAGGTTGGAAGTGAAACGGTTGCTCTTGAAAGAAACGGAAATGAGTTTTCAGCAACCATAGCGGTCAATATGTTTATTGACTATGATGAGTACCCGATGCTGAATATTGTTTCGGGAGAAACAACAAAAACGGAAAAACTTGAAGATGTCGATGTGTCAAGATTGTTTACCCTTTATCTCCCTTATGTTTACGCTCATTTAGAGTCGTCAGATAATCTCAAAAACGGTAAGTTAGCAATAGACGGAAACTTGATGTTTGATGAAAAGCCGGTCGCTACGAATAGCAATGTCACAATAACCAAAATTGAATTGATTACCGTTAAGAACGAACAGGAGATCGACAGAAAAGATATTACGAGCAACGTAACGACTCAATCCTATCATATTCCCGTAAATGTAAGCTATGATGCAAAATACGGTGATAAGTTCTGCTTCTATGTTTTAGCAAAGGATTCGTTGGGATATACCCATAAAACTCTTGCATATTTTTGGAACGATCTTGACGAACACACTCATAACACTATTACGGCTATTGACGGTAGTGTTGAAATTTATGATAAGAACGGGAATCTGTTAACGAGCGACTATTGATACAAAGCAAGGAGAACTCTATGAAAAAAGAAAACATCTACAAATTCCTATATATCGTGGCTGCCTTGTTGGTTGTAGGCTTTGCTATTGCCTTTGGCGTGGATGCCTACAAATACAATACCGGCGGTTATTTGGGCTCGGCACCTCTGTACGCTTATGCACTCGTGGATGCCGTTGAGTACCTTCTGCCGAGCTTGGCGTTCTTCGTTGCAGGTCTGATCTGCAAGAAGAAATTTGCGAAGAAAGAAAACAGCATCCAAAAGGAGGAACGATAATGAAAAGCATTAAGCCCGGACCCTCACGTTGCCAAACGAGCCGTTGCAATAGTTGGCGGGCTGTCCGCCGCTATTGCCTGCACCGATGAACAGGTCGTGCGTGTTGGTCACGGCCCAGTCGCCGACCGCAGCCGCCCATGCGCTTTGGGTCTCGCCGTTATGGTAGATGCGGATTTGCTGCCCTGTTCTCCGGAAAAAAGGAAACTGCTTGATGAACAGTCCAACGAACGAATACATTACTTTAATATACCGTCCGGAACAAAAGTTATTGCGCAATATATGAAAAATCCGGAAGGATTTTATAGTTTGCCTGAACATGTGGAATTACGGGATAATCCGGAAGATTATGCTATTTTCCTGCCAAGCACAAATCTTCT